>NZ_JAWSTH010000118.1:0-18792 GCF_033542075.1 Conexibacter stalactiti | reverse complement strand
GCTGCCGCGCAGCGCGGCGCTCGCCGCGCCCGCCGAGACCTCCGCCGCGAGCGCGCCCACGCGCGTCGGCGCGAACGTCGCCGCCAGCTCGCAGTCGGCGCCCGGCGCGAGCACGGCCGGGCAGCCGCCCGTGTCGAGCGTGAACTGGTCGGCCGCCGTGCCGGCGAGCGCGACCGTCTCGCGCGCCAGCGGCAGGTCGGCGTCGGCGCCGTTGGCGAGCGTCAGCGCCAGCGGCTCGCTCGCACCGCCGCCGGCCAACCGCGCGCCGAATTCGAGTGACGCCGGTGCCAGCGACGCGACCGCCGGCCGCGCCTCGAAGGCGCCGAGGTCGCACGCCGCGCCCTGCGGACGCTCGACGCCACGCTGGTCGGTCGCGGGCGGCGGGCAGGCGCCGTCACCGCTGAGCGGCGCGGCGTCGAGCGCGGGGCTGCCCGCTCCGAGCGCCATCGTCTCCGTCTCCCCCGGCCCGTTCAGCGCCAGCGGGCCGAGCAGCGGGTCCTCGCCGCTGATCAGCGTCCCCGCGCCGCTCGTCGTGCAGCCGGTCGCGTCCTCGATCAGGTCCTTCCCCCGCAGCTCCAGCGAGCCGGAGGCGACGGTCGCGCAGTCGCCGGCGGCGTTGTCCGCGACGACCGAGTCGACCAGCCGCACGCCCGGCTCCGTCGTGTAGATGCCGCCGCCGCTCGTCGCGCTGTTGCCGGCGATCGTCGTCTGCTCGACGACGATCGGCGGGCCTCTCGTGAGGTCGCCGGCGCGCAGGGCGCCGCCGCGGCCCTCGTCGCCGCCGGTCGCGACGTTGCCGGTGAGCGTCACGTTGCGCAGCGTGATCGCGTCCGTGTGGAAGCCGGCGTCGATCGCGCCGCCCAGCCCGAGCCCATCGGTCGATTCAGCACGGTTGCCGGCGAGCGACACGCGCTCCAGCGTCAGCTCGCCGTCGATCAGCGCGATCGCGCCACCGTAGGCGGCGCTGGCGGTCGTCGTCGCGACGCGGTTGTCGACCAGGCGGCTGTCGCGGATCGTCAGTCTGCCGTCGCCGGACTTGTAGATCGCCCCGCCCCATGCGCCGAACGACGGGGTGCTCGGCTGCGCGAGGCCATCGCGCAGCGTCAGCCCCGACAGCACGATGTTGGGGACGTCTCTGTCGAACGTGAAGATGCGCGTGCTGTCGTCGCCGGAGATCGCCAGCCGCTGCGCACCGGGCCCGTCGATCGTCACGTTGTTGCGCACCGTGATCTCGCCGCTGGTGAGTCTGATCGTGCCGGTCAGCCCATCGGCGAATCTGATCGTCCCGTACGGCCCGAGGTCGGCGAGCGCCTGGCGCAGCGAGCCGGGGCCGTCGTCGGCGAGGGTGGTGACCGTCTCCTGCGCGGCGAAGGCGCGGCCGGTCACGGTCATGTCGAAGTCGCCGGCCGGGCTCTCGAACGCGAGTCTCGCGCTCTTCTGGCCGCTCGTCGTCGGATCGAAGGAGACCTCGGTGTCGCACCACGCGGCCGCCGCCACGGACGCACCGCAGTCGCTCGCGCCGAGCTCGAACTGGTCGGCGTCGGCGCCGGCGAGCGCGAACGAGTCGAGCTCCAGCGGCAGCTCGCCGTCGTTGTGCAGCCGGACGGTCATCGGCCCGACGCTCTCGTACGGCGGCGAGATCCCGCCGAAGTCGGCGATCCCGGGGTCGAGCCGCGGGCTCGCCGCGCGCGCCTCGAAGGCGCCGAGGTCGCAGGCCGCGCCCTGCGGGCGGGCGACGCCGCGCTGGTCGGTCGCGGGCGGCGGGCAGGCGCCGTCGCCGCTGAGCGGCGCCGCGTCGAGCGCGGGGCTGCCCGCGCCGGGCGCCAGCGTCTCCGTCCCGCCCGGCCCGTTCAGCGCCAGCGGGCCGAGCAGCGGGTCCTCGCCGACGATCAGCGTGCCGCTGCCGCTCGTCACGCAGTCGCCGGTGCTCTCGAGCACGTTCGCTCCTGCGCTCACGAACGAGCCCGCGATCCCTGTCCAGCAGTCGGGCCCGGCAACCGCCGCCGTGTTGCCGGCGACGATCGAGTCGACCACCGTGGTCGCGACAGTCGTGGCGAGCCCCCCGCCGCTGGGCGCGCTGTTGCCGGCGATCGTGACCTGCTCGAGCACGACCGCTCCGCCGCCGTTGCCGTTGCCCACGAGGATTCCGCCGCTGTTGGTGCCCGCTCTGTTGCCGGCGACCGTGACGTTGCGCAACGTCACCGCTCCTGCCCACGAATGGACCATCAGGCCGCCGCCGTGTCCCTGAAGAGGGCCGGTCGCCGTGTTGTTCGTGAGCGCGACGCGCTCCATCACGAGCGCGCCGCTCGTCACCGACACGCCGCCGCCGAATGCACTGGAGCCGCCCACGACGTTCGTCACCGCGTTGTCCGTGATGCGGCTGTCACGGATCGTCAATCTCCCGCCGGCGGCGTGCACGGCGCCGCCGTGGACGTCCGCGAAGGAGTCCGAGACGACGCGCCCGTGGGTGAGCGTGAGGCCCGACAGCTCGACGTCGCCGGCGGCGGTGACGGCGAAGATCCGTGAGCTGTCGTTGCCCGAGATCGCCAGCTCCTGCGCGCCCGGCCCGTCGATCGTCACGGCGTCGTCGAGCGCGAGCTCACCGCTCGTGAGCGTGATCGTGCCGCTCAGCAGTGGCGCGAACGCGACCGCGCCGCCTGCGTCGACGTCGGCGACGGCCTGCCGGAGCGAGCCGGCGCCGGCGTCGTCGAGGTTGGTGACGGTCTCGACCGGCGCGGCGTGGGCGGCCGTAGCGACGATGCCAAGTGCGGCGAGAAGCGTGAACAGCAGCGGCAGCAGCGCGGTGCGCGTGACGGAGGCGGGCATCCGCCAAGCATCCACAACGAGCGCTCACGTGTCATGAGTAGCCGCCACTCATCTTTCGCGACGCTGTTCGCGTGCGCGGACGTCGTCGGTCTCGGGCTCGCGGCTCCAAAAGATGAGTGGCGACCACTCATGACAACGCGGCGGCGGGAGGCGATGCTCGGCGGATGCCCACCGTCGCCCGCCGTCCGCTCGCGCTCGTGCTGAGCGCGCTCTGCCTGCTGCTGCTCGACTCGGCCGCTGCCCGCGCCGAGATCTACTGGACCGACAGCGCGTCGTTCAGTGACAACTGGATCGGCAGAGCGCTCAACTCCGGCGGCTCGGTGACCGCACCGTTCATCCCTTCCACGAGAGAGATCGGCGGGATCGCCAGCGACGGCAGACATCTCTACTGGGTTCAGTACTACGGCGCGATCATGCGCGCGAACCTCGACGGCAGCGATCCCGAGGTCGTCTTCAACACGCCGTCGGGCGCGGGTTCGCTGGCGACCGACGGCCAGTGGTTCTACTGGTCGGTGCCGAACGAGCCGCGGATCAGCCGTGTGAGAGTCGACGGCAGCGGGTTCGAGGCCGACTTCGTGCTGCTCGAAGACGGCGCTTGGCCAGCCGGCGTCGCCACTGACGGCACCCATCTCTACTGGACCGACAACGGGCACAGCCGGATCGGCCGCATCGGAACGGACGGCACGGGCAGACAGGACGAGTTCATCGCCGGCGTCGGCTACCCGAACGGGATCGCGGTCGCCGGGGGCTACATCTACTGGGCCGACGCCGACATGGACAACTACGCGATCGGGCGGGCGAGAAGCGACGGCTCCGGCGCCGACGGCAGCTGGCACGAGACGACCAGCCTCCCCGCCGCCGTGTCGGTCGCCGGCGGTTACGTCTACTGGACGGAGCCGCCGGTCAGCCGGATCGGGCGCGTCGCGGTCTCCGGCAGCGGCGCCAACGCGAACCTGATCAACGGGCTGACGTGGCCGACCGCCATCTTCGTGACGGCGCCGGGCTTCGCCGCCTCGGCGGCGCCGGCCTTCGGCAACGTCGTGCTCGGCACGAGAGCGACGCGGACGGTCACCGTCACGAACGACTCGGCGGCCTTCGCGGGCGGCCAGCCGCTCACGTTCGCCGCCGGCGCGGTGACGCTGACGGGCGCGAATGCGAACCAGTTCTCGATCACGTCGAACGGGTGCTCGGGCCAGACGATCGCTCCAGGCGACAGCTGCCAGGTGACGGTCGCCTTCGCGCCGACGACCACGGGCGCCAAGAGCGCCTCGCTCCGATTCGTCGACAACGCCACCAGCAGCCCGCAGACGGTCGCGCTGAGCGGCCGCGGAACGCAGGGGATCGCGTCGCTGTCGTCGACGACCGGCCTCTTCGGCGACGCGCGCACCGGAACGACGAGCGAAGCGCAGAGCTTCACCGTCACCAACAGCGCCAGCGGCGCCAACGCCGGCCCGATCACCTACGCCGCCGGCGCCGTGACGCTGACCGGTGCGGCCGCGGGCCAGTTCTCGATCGTCTCCGACAGCTGCTCCGGAACGACGGTCGCGCCTGCGGCCAGATGCACGGTCGCCGTCGCCTTCGCGCCGACGGCAGACGGCGCCGCGAGCGCCGCGCTGCAGCTCGTCGACGACGCGCCCGGCAGCCCGCGCGCGGTGGCGCTCAGCGGCAACGGCGTGACGCCGTCGCCGCAGCTGAGCCCGGCGACGCACGGCTTCGGCGAACTGCTGACCGGCGCGAGCTCGGAGGCCGTCGCGTTCACCGTCGTCAACAGCGGCACCGGCGCGGTGACGCTGCCGCCGGATGCCGTCTCGCTGGACGGCGCGGGCGCCGCGGAGTTCGAGATCGTGAGCGACCTCTGCTCCGGACAGACCCTCGCCCCCGTCGCGTCCTGCACCGTCGACGTCGTCTTCTCGCCGAGCGCCGGCGGTGCGGCCTCGGCGCGCCTGCTGATCGACCACGACGCCGGCGCGCCGCTCGAGGCCGCGTTGTCGGGGATCGGCGTGGTGCCGTCGGCCGATCTGACGCTCACGCCGACCGACCATGACTTCGGCTCGGTGCGGACGTGGACGACTTCGGCGCCCGTCGCGCTGAGAGTGTCGAACCTCGGCACTGCCGCCGCGGCGATCCCGAGCGGTGCCGTCTCGATCGACGCCTTCGGCGCGACGGCGGCCTTCAGCGTCGCCGACGGGTGCTCCACCGTGACGCTCGATCCCGGCGAGGACTGCACCGTCTCGGTCACCTTCGGGCCGCGGGCCACCGGCGCCGCGTCGGCGACGGTCGAGATCGCGGACGGCGACGGCGGGACCCTGAGCGCCTCGCTCGCCGGCACCGGCATCGCGCCGCTGCTGGCGCTGTCGCCGGCGTCGCACGACTTCGGCTCGCTGCCGATCGGCGCGAGCAGCGCACCAGCGACGTTCACGCTCGCCAATCACGGCAGCGCGCCCGCGACGCTGCCGGCCGGCGCGGCGTCGCTCGCCGGCCTCGACGCCGGCGCATGGACGATCACCGACGACGACTGCTCGGGCGCGACGCTCGCGATCGGAGACGACTGCGTCGTGACGGTCGTCTTCGCGCCGACGGCGGCTGGCGCGGCGAGTGCGACGTTGGCGGTCGGCGACGGCGACGGCGGCACGCTCGGCGCGGCGTTGACGGGCAGCGGAGCGGAGCCGGCAAGAAGAGATCCCCAGCCCGACCCCGACCCCGCTCCGAGAAGCGATCCCGAGCCGCGGCCCAGAACCAGCGGCGACGGCGGAGGAACGCCCCAGCCCCAGCCGCAACCGCAACCGACACCGAGAAGAACGTCGAGAACGCGGCTGACGACGCACGTCGGCGGTGCTGCGGGGGCCGTCGTCGGAGCTGACGGGACGCTGCGCCTGCGCTGCGCGCTCGCCGGTGCGACGCTGCGGGGCTGCGCGGCGGTCGTGACGCCTGCCGGCGGCGGCAGAGCGCTCGGCGACGGCACGGCGCGCGTGGGCAGAGGCGGCGGCCGTTCGGCGACCGTCGTCGTGCGCCTCGGCGCGCGCGCCCGCGTCGCGCTGGAGAGATCGCTCGGCGGCGTCAGAGCGGTCGTGACCGTCACCGCGACGACGCGTGACGGGCGCCGGCTCAAGCGGAGCGTGCGCGTGACGCTGCTCGCCAAGCGCCAGCAGGTCGTCACGCTGCCTGGCGCCTTCGCGCCCGACGCGGCCGCGCTGACGCCGGCCGGTGCGGCCTTCCTGCGCGACGTCGCGGGCAGGCTGCGCGCCGCGCGCGCGATCCTCTGCACCGGCTTCACCGCCACGCGCGGCGAGCAGGGCAGCGATGAGGCCGCCGCGGCACTCGGCCTCGCGCGCGGACGCGTCGCCTGCGCACTGCTGCGCAGACTCGGGGTGAAGGCGAAGCTGACGCCCCGCAGCGGCGGCCGCGGCAAGCCGCTCGCCGTCAACGACGACGAGGACGGCCGGGCGCGCAACCGCCGCGTCGAGCTGACGATCACGCGCTGAGCGCAGCCGGGTATAGCCGTCGGTATGAACGGTCCCCCCACAACGGATGACGTCACGGTGCGCCGGGTCGTGGTCGACCACATCAAGATCGGCGTCAGCGACCTCGTGCGCAGCCGCGCGTTCTACATCGCCGCGCTGACACCGCTCGGCTTCAGCGAGCTCGGCGCCGACCAGCGCGAGATCAGCTTCGGGCCGCCCGGCCTCGACGACTTCATAATCTCGACGATCCTGCCGGCGGCGGGGGGCCTCCACGTCGCCTTCGCGGCCGAGCGGCGCGATCAGGTCGACGCGTTCCACGCCGCCGCACTCTCGGCCGGCGGCGTCGACAACGGCGCACCGGGTCCGCGGTCGCAGTACTCAGCCGGCTACTACGGCGCATTCGTGCTCGACCCCGACGGTCACAACATCGAGGCCGTCTACCACGGCGGCTAGCTCGAACGGCGGAGCGCCGCCGGCCACGCTTAGGCGCGGCCGGCGGGGGAGTCGCGCGCTACCCCTTCGTGATCAGTGCGCCGGGGCCGCCGCCCGGGGCCGCCTGCGAGAGGCAGCCGGCGCCGACCCAGGGGCCGTAGCCGCAGCTGACGACGTAGTCGCCGGCGACGTACTGCTGGCCGTAGAACAGCCGCCCGGAGGCGACCAGCTGGCCGGCCGGGTTTCTGATCTTCACCTGGAACTCGCTGTAGCTGAGCTGCATCGCGCAGCCGCCGTCGCCCTTGGAGTAGTAGACGAGTCTCTGCGACTGCTCTCTGCTGGTGATGTCGAAGGTCGTGGAGGTCTCCTCGCGGGTGCAGATGCTCGTGCCCTCGCCGCCGCCCGTGATCGTCACCTTCAGGCCGACCGGGATCTTGAAGACGGCGTCGAACCACTTCCAGCCGCCCTGGAGGCCGGCGCCCGGCGCCGACGTCGGCGGATCGCCCGGGTCGGAGAAGACGAGCACGAGCCGGGCCCGCTTCGGGTTGCTCTTCTTCGCGTCGAGCTCGAAGCGGAACTCGCTGCCGCCGGCGCGGTAGGTCTCCTTCGAGAGGTCGTAGCCGTTCTTGACCGCGCTGACCGCGGTGACGCTCTCCAGCTGCAGGTTCGTGTCGGTCAGCTTCACCGTCACGACCTCGTCCTTGGCGCCGTCGCCGATCGGGATCGTGACGCCGCAGCCGTCGGCGGTGCCGGTGCAGCGAACGGTCCGCTGCTCAGCGGCGGTCGCGGCGGCCGGTGTGGCGGCGGCCAGCAGCGCGATCGCGCCGGCGGCGATGGTGGCCTTCACGCGGCGCATCAGTAGATCCGATCGATCGTGATCTGGCCGTTGGTCAGATCGCAGTTGATGTTGCCCTTCCAGCCTCGGCTCCACGGGTCGCTGCAGCGCGCCTTGTAGTCGCCATAGGTCGAGCCCTGGCCGTAGGACATCGTGCCGGAGCCGATCACCGTCCCGGACGGGTCCTTGACGGTGATGACGAAGTTGCTCCAGCTCATCTCGTAGAAGCAGGAGCCGCTGCCGACCGAGTAGAAGCCGTACGTGTGGCGGTCGCCGTCGCCGGTCGTCGTGAAGGTCTCGTTGGTCTCGTCGCGCGAGCAGTTGCTGGTGCCCGCGCCGCCGCCCTGGATCGTCACCTTCATGCCTCTGCCGACGTTGAAGATCGCCTCCTGCGTGCGCCACGTTCTGAGCAGGCCGCCGGCCGGCAGCTGCGGTCTGCTGCCGGCGGCGAACTGGAGCACGAGCCGCGCGCCCCTCGGGTTCTCCTCCGGCGCGTCGAGCGTGAAGCGGAACTGCGAGCCGCCGCGGCGCGTCGAGGCGTCGTCGATCGCGTACGGCCGTTCGGTGAGCGCGTTCAGCGCCGTCACCTTCACCAGTCTCAGGTCGGTGTCGGTCAGCTTGACCGTCACGACCTTGTCGTCTGCGCCGTCGGCGATGCCGACGCTCGCGGTGCAGAAGTCGTCGCCGCCGACGCAGCGGACGGTCTGCTTCTCGGCGCCGAGCGCCGGTGCCGCGGACGCCAGCGTCGCGGCACAGGCCAGCGCCGCGCCGGCCATACTGAACAGTGAGCGGTAATTGGTCATCGCTCCTTGTCATCGACCGTCCGCGGCGACGCTTGAACGAACGGCTCGTCCGCTCGGCGAACGGCGACTGGCGGGCCGGCTCCGCAGGTGTCGGCAGCGTGACCTCAAGCTCGACTCCGACGGACCGATCCTCACGGGCAATGTGTCGAGCCCGCCCAGGGTCGCGTGACCGTCGAGTGGGAGCGCGTCTCCAGAGATGCCCGCCGCTACGCCAGAGCGCTGCGGCGCTCGCGCGCGGTCGAGCGCGTCGCCGCCGCGGTCAACGACAGATACGTGCTGCCGAACGAGATCCCGATCGTCTTCTCCAGCGAGCTGGAGATCGGTCCCGCCTACCTGCCCGACGTCAGAATCGGCGGCAGACGGATCAGCTTCATCCACTTCCCCGGCTCGTTCCTCGTGACCGAGGTCGCCACGCTCAGACCGCTGCTCAGAGGCGTCGGATTCCTGCGGCCGATCAGAGCGATGACCTACGCCAACGAGTTCGTCATCGCCCACGAGCTGGGCCACGCGCTCGTCGACCAGCTCGACATCCCGATCACCGGCAAGGAAGAAGACGCCGTCGACGGCTTCGCCGCCTACCTGCTCGCCAACACGAGCGGGTTCGGGCCCCGCTCGGCGCTCTCGGCCGCGATCCTGTTCGCCGGCTTCGCCGGTGACGACGCCCCGACCGACGACGCCTACGCCGACGAGCACTCGCTCTCCCAGCAGCGCGTCTACCAGTTCCTCTGCTGGATCTACGGCAGCGCCCCCAGAGCGTTCAGAGGGATCGTCGGCAGAGACGGCCTCCCGCGCGCCCGCGCCGTCCGCTGCCCCAGCGAGTGGCGCCAGGTCAACCGCTCCTGGAGCCGCCTGCTGGTGCCGTACCTGAAGCCCGGCGCCGACCCGGGCGATGTCCCCGCCGTCGAGCGGCCGTGGGCACAGGGCTTCACCGGCGTCGACTCGTCCGTGCCGGGCCTCGACTACCGCTCCTTCCGCTCCACCCTGACCGCTCGCGGCACCGGTTACAGCATCGCCCTCCGCAGCGCGGAGATCGACGTCTGGGAGCTGCTCGCCGCGAGATACCCGCAGCCAGTGCGGCTCGACGACCACGCCCGCGGCAGCGGCCACCCCCTCATGGGCGTCAACGCGCTGTCGGCCACGCTGAGAGAGATCGGCTGGCCCGGCAGGCTCGTGATCGACATGACGAGAGGGTCCGCGCAGCTCGTACCGCAGCCCTGACGCGGCTGCCGGTCCTCACGGCTCCGCCGCGGCGGACTGGATCTGCTCGAAGCGCTCGCCCATCCGCGCGGCGAGCGCCTCAGCGGCGCGCAGCGGCCGGACCATGACCATGAAGTCGACGATCCGGCCGGCGTCGTCGTACCTGAGGAAGTCACAGCCCGTGATCGACAGCCCGTCGACGGTCGCTTCGAAGATCAGCGCGTGGTCGACGCCGCTCGCGTCGTGAATCTCGCGCACGTACCTGAAGTCCTCGAACACCTCGACGACGGCGCGGAGGATCGCCGCGGTGATCGCCTTGCCCGGGTAGGGCTTGAACGCGACCGGGCTGCGGAAGACGACCTCGTCGGCGAGCATCGCCTCGACCGCCGCCATGTCCCGTGCCTCGACCGCCTCGCGAAACGTCACGATGCTCCCTCCCTTACCGACGTCAGGTTGCCCACCACGCTACCGCGACGCACGGTGGAGCTGCGCACGCTCGCGAGGTCGGGCGCCTCGCTGTGGCGAGGTCAAGCCGAATTCAGCGGAGCAGCCGCGCTTCCGTTCGCACTGTGCGGCCGAGGGGCCGCTTTCCCTGCCACACGCGGATCGTCACGACGTGACGCCCAGGCCGTGCGCCGCGGCCGAGCGGGACGCGCACCGTCGTCGTGCCGGATCTCGTCGTCACCGAGGTGCGCGCTGTCGTGCGCCGCGCACCCGTCGCGCGGCGCACGACGATCGTCAGCTTGCGCTGTGCTGTGCCGACCACGCGCACCGTGAGGTAGCGGCCCTTGGCGATCGTGACGCGTCGCCAGACGGTGATTCGCACTCCCGCGGTCCGCCACGTCGAGGGCGTGGAGGCGTTGCCCGGTCTGTACGCCTTCGCGGGCACGGGCGTCGGTGACGGTGCAGGAACCGGTGCGGGCTGCGGCGGCAGCGGCGGCGGTGCGGTGGGCGGAACCGCCGCCGGAGCGCCGCCGGCGTCGGCGGTGCGGATCAAGGCGCCGCCGGCGCCGCCGACGAGCGCGCGCGATCCGTCAGCGAGGTCGACCGCTTTCCAGGTGTGCCCCGCGAGCGCCCCGGCCGGGGGCGTCAGGAACGCGGTGCTTGTGGCGGTCGAGGCGTAGATCTCGCCATTGTCCCCGACCGCCATCGTGGTGCCGCCGGCGTACGCCACGTCGAACAGATAGCGCCGCAGCGTCGTTGTTGGATTCACCACGGTCATTCTCTGGTGAGCGCTGCCACCGTCGACGGAGTAGGCGAAGCAGAGTGCGTTGCAGTGGATGCTTCCGTGGTCGACTGCCCAGATTCGATTCGGATTCTCCGGGTCGATGGCGAACCGCGGCAGCGTTTCCCCTGAATTGATCATCTCGCCACGGACAAGGGCTGGCGTCGCGAGCCCGTCGTTGCTGGCGAAGACAGTGCCGAAGTAGCTGCCGATGAAGCGCAGGGCGGAGGGATTGCCGGGGACTGAGAACACATCGGTCGGGAAGTTGATCCAGCTCCCGACGCGACAGGTCGAGCCGGTCCAGTTGGCGTCGGATGCGACTGGCGATGGGCCGGCGGCGCCGGTGACGCGCACGACCACGGGAATTCTGTTGCCGCCTCCGACGAGATACCCCGTGTCGTCACCAGCCCAGGCGACCGCGTTGAAATTGGGGATCAAGGCCGGTCTCGCGGACGCATCACAGCGGCTGCCGACGAGCGGCAGCGGCAGGACGGACCAGCTGGCGCCGCCGTCCGTGGACCGCAGCGCGCGACCGGCCGCCGTGACGGCGATGCCGACTGCGCCGTCGGGACGGAACGCAAGGTCGGTGAACGTCATGCCCGGAACGTCGTACCGCGGCGTGAACCGCCCGTCGGGGCCGGCCGTCAGGAGCTGCCCGTTGGCCGTCGCAAGCCATGCCTGGGTGTCAGATCGGTATTCCAGTGCCACGATGTCTTGCGTCGTGTTCGACGGCACCACCGTCCACGTTGCCGCGCGCGCCGGATGCGCCACCGCCACCGATGCGAGCGCCGCCACGGCCGCGACCACGGCGCGTCTCCATTCCCTGCGCATCTCCCGCACCTCCACTCGCCGCCGATGAGCACTGGCCGCGCCGGACGCTAGCCAGCACTCAATTGCTTGGCAACCGCAGGGCCAGATCACCCTTTCAGAATCCGTAATAAGCGATGGAGCGGGTGGAATAAGTGATTGGGAAGCAGGAATAGGGTGACAGTGAAAACCCAGATAGGGTGAGCGCCCGGCGGCCGCCGACCTGTAAAACCACCGCTCGCTACTTGACCAGGGCAGCGCGGTGGCACAATCGGAAGGAATCCTGTGCGTAATGAAACGCGTGCGCGCCTCGGTGCGTGGAGACGTCGTGCCGGCACCGTGACAGTTGCGATGGCGCTCGGCTGGATCATCGCGGCCGCCATCCCCGCTCTGGCGTCTGCCGGCAGCTCGACGGTGCAGCAGACGCTCGCCGTCACGAAGCTGGGAACGCCCGATCAGCTCGGCTACGTCGTCTCGGACGCCCGGGCGGTGCAACGACAGCTTGCGATGGCGACCGGGAGCCAGTTCGCTCCTGCGAGAGCGGAGACCACGCTGGTCACGTTCCCCCAGAGCGGCCGCGTCGAGCTGGTGAAGCTCACGCGGACGCAGGCGGTCCGAGGAGGGCCAGGGCTTGAGTTGATCGAGTCCTCCGCGAAGATCGGGCCGTTCGCGACCGACTCCGGCAATTCGAGCTTCTTCTACTCGTACACCGTCGACAACATCGCGCTCGCCTCGGTGCGCTTCGGTCTGACCGGCTTCGACCTCGTCGCCTTCGACCTCGGCAGATTCGCGTTCTGGCGCAGCGACGACGGCATTCTCATCCGGCTCCTCGACAGAGGCCAGGCGCCGTCGGTGACCGCGGCCAATGCCGCGCAGGCGCCGGTCGACCTCGGACCGCCGAGCGGCGCGACGATCATCCCGTGCGATCCGCAGGGAGCGCTCGCTGACCTGAAGCGCGTCCTCCCGGACCTCGGATGGCGGCCCTCGGCGAGATACCCGATGCCGTTCCAGTTCGAGGACGGGACGACTCCGCTGATCGAGATGACCGTCGACGCGTCGGTCGAGTCCCCGTTCGTCGTCATCGAGAGCCCGATGACGGGGCCGGCCAGATACGGCTGCACGCCGGATCGTCCGCACGCCCACCTGCTGTGGCTGACGACGGACGTCGCGGCAGCCGCACAGCAGCTCGAGAACGCCGGCATGGCGTGGGTCTCGCGCGTTCCCGGCATGGTCTCGCTCCATCGTGGCGAGGGCGGGATCTTCGTCGAGGTCGCCAACGCGGCGTTCCTCGGCTAGATCCTGCCGACGGCCCGACGGCCCGACGGGCTGAGTGCTGATCCGCACGCTCTGCAAACGCGTGCGGATCAGCAGGCCGGCAGCTGCTCCACCAGCGGCAGCGCCTCGCGCAGTCGCAGCCGACCGGCCGCGCGCTCCAGCAGCGCGGCGCGCGCGGCGCCGATCGAGCCGCGGGCACCGCGCGCCGCGCCGTCGCGGTCGCCGTCGGTGCCGCCAGAGCCGGTGCCGGTGCCGGCCGCCGACGGTGCGCACTCCGCCCTGACGGCGGCGCGTCGCGACTCGAGGCTGTCGGCGAACCTCGTCCCGAGCCGCAGCCGGTCGACCTGCTCGGGCCCGAAGCCGAAGCGCTCGGCCTCGGCCTTCCACGCGGCGACCGTCTCCACCATCGACGCCTCACCGCCCTTCGGCGGGCGCGTCTCGAGCGCGACGATCGCCCGCTCGGCGTCGCTCAGGACTCGTCTCTTGGTCGCCTCCCGCTCGCCGATGCCCGCCATCACGTCGCGGGTGCGGCTCGACATCCGCTCGACGAGCCCTGGCGGCACGCCCGCGATCTCGAAGAAGCGACCCGAGCGGACCAGCTCGAACCCCATGTCGACCAGTGACTCCGCGAGACGTGCGCGGGCGACCGCTCCACCCTCCAGCGGCGCGCCGTGCTTGAACATCCCCGCCAGCTCGGGCGCGGCGAAGTAGCCGTCGGCGCGCTCGACGCCGAGCACGATCCCGTGCACGTGCAACTGGGGCGCCGGCACCGACTCGCCGCGCGCCCGGCGCGCCCGCACGTGCAATGCCGCGGCGGCCGCGTAGCCACTCGCGGGGTGCAGCGCGCGCTGGTGCGCGACGACGGGCTTGGTCGTCGTCATCTGCGTGAGCATCGCCTCCGCGGCGGTCATCATCGCCTCCTCGATCTGCGCGCGCAGACAGGGCCTGGCCTGGCTCCACGCGAGCGACACCGACTTCGGCGCCGAGAAGGTCAGGTCGACGCACTTCGTGCCGCGCACGCGCACCTTCACACGGCGGCCACTGTCGTCGTGGACCGGGCGGCCGCGTTCGTCGCGCGCGTCCTGCTCGATCAGCCCCTCCGTGCGGACGCGCTCGCCGCCTGCGGCGCGGCCCTGGAGCGCGAGCGCCAGCTCCCTGACCTGGACCTGCGCGCCGTGCTCGGCGCCCAGCCGCGCCAGCATCGCGGTCGTCCCGAGCCAGGCCGCGGTCGGGGTCGGGTCGGCGGTGCGTCCGGCGGCGGCCATGTCGCCGTGGTGGTCGAGCGCGCGGGCCATCGCCGCAGGCGAGTCGGCCGGATCGAGCACGTACTCGGCCGTCCGCCGCGCCGCCGGCCAGCTGTCCGACGCGACTCGGATCTTGCGAATCGTGAGCATGGACGGTCTGTTGAGTGAGGCCGGAGGAGCGCCCCCTCCGGATATCGCAGGGGGCGTCCGTCTCCCGCGCGTCAATGGACGAGGCATGGCAGGAGGCAAGCGAGGCAAGCGGTCCAAGCGCGGGGGCGCGTCCGGCAAGGGCCGCGCTCCGCTCAAGCGCAAGCGCAAGCGCGAGAAGAAGCTCAAGCCGGTCACCCGGCCACTGCCGCTGCTGCGGGATTCGATCGACCCGCTCTACCGCCCGATGCTCGGGCAGCTCGCCCGCGGCTCGTCGATTCGCGGCTGGGAGCAGATGCAGCACGACATGCTGGAGCACTGGGACGGGTTTCTCACCCCGGAGGGGCGCGCGTTCCTGTCGGAGTCGTCCAGCACGCTGCACCGCCGCTGGCAGGCGGAGAGCCGGGCGATCCTCGACGAGCTGAACGGCCGCCGCTTCGACGGCACGAGATTCGTCGCGTTCATCGTCGACGGAAAGCCGCTCGACAGATGGATGGTCGTGTGGGTGCTCGGCGTGACGGATGGCGGCGTCAAGATCCCCGTCGCCGTCAGCGCCGGGCCGAGCGAGTCGGAGGAGGTCGTGCGCGCGGCGATCGACAGCGCCCACGATCGCGGGGCCGACACCAGCCGCGCGCTGTGGATCGCTGACTGCGGCTCAGCCATCCGCGCCGCGATCACGCACGCGACCCGCGGCCGTCCGGCGATCCAGGAGTGCCGGGTGCATCGGCGCCGCAACGTCTTCGAGGACATGAAGCAGGCGGACCGCGACGCACACTACGACGACATCAACAAGCTGCTGTGGAAGGCATGGCGCGAGCCCGACGCCAAAGCGGCCGCCGACGGTCTGGAGGAGGCCGCGCGCGAGCTGGAGCGGCGCGGCTTCCCGCAGCGGGCCGAGACGCTGCGCAACGGCATCGAGGGGACCACGACGCTGCAGCGGCTCGGCCTCAACGACCGGCTGCGCCGGGCGCTGGGCTCGACGAACGCGATCGAGAGCCCCCATGCGTCGGTCAACCGCACCGCCGACAAGTTCACCCTCTGGGACAAGGACGAGAGCAACCAGCAGCGCCAGGCGACGATGGCCGCCGCGCTCGCCGCCGCCGAGCCCGCCTGGACGCTCGTCGCCGAGCGCGAGCGGCTGGAGCTGGTGCCGATCGCCGTCACGCGCAGCCGGCACTTCGCCGGCGTCGAGTGGATGACCGCGTCCGCCGACGGCACGCTGACCGTGCGCCAGCTGCCGGTCGCGGCCGGCGAGGAGCCGCTCGCCTACGCCGCGCTGCGCGACCTGACGAGCGTGGCCGACCGCCTCGGCCGACCGGTCGAGCTGGCCGGCGGCGCCGTCGCCGACCCCGCGGTCGCCGTCGCGATGGGTCCGTGGCTGGAGCGCTGCGGGTTTGCGGCGGGCGTGCGCGCTCCGCAGCCGCTCGGCGCGCAGGGGTGGACGCACGGCAAGCCATGCGATTTCCGCACCCGCCGGGTCGCGGTGCCCGCCAAGGCGGAGGTCGCGCGCCCGCTGGTGGCCGACCTGCTCGGTCCCGGCGTCGCCGACGACGCGACGGCCGGCGAGGTCGTGTGCGGCGGAGCGCCCGCGGCGCTCGAGGCGTTCGGCCTGCGACCGGGCGAGCGCCCGTCCGCCGAGCGGCTCACGGCCGCGCTCGGCGGACGGCATGCCGAGCACGACGCGGCGGTCCGCACGTCGACGCCGCAGAAGCTTCCGGGCGCCGCCCCCGGCGACAAGCAGCCCTTCGCCGTCGTGAACCTCGCGTGGGAGCTGGAGGCGCCGCAGGACATCGTCGAGCGCTGGCTGCTGTCGCCCACGAGCGAGCGCGCGGCGATCGAGGACGGTCTGCTGGCGAGTGCGCAGCTGGGGTTCACGCGGCTCTATGACGGTCACGACGTCGCGACCGTGCTCGCGCTCGACCGCAGCGACGACGCGCAGCCACGGCTGCGCGTGCGCGGCGTCGCGCTCGGCGCGCTGCACGAGGGCGAGCTGATCTCGCCGATCGACAAGAAGGTGCTCCCGAAGCGCGACGATCTCGCCGTCGCGCAAGCCGAGGCCGGCGACGTCGCGACCGAGCTGCTCGACGTCGAGCTGGCACGTCTGGGGCCGATCGCCGGTCGCGCGCTCCCACGCGGAGTGCGGGAGCAGTGGTCGGCGCAGGACTACCTCACCGTGCTCGGCGAGGTGCGCGGCGGTTGGATGCAGCGGCAGGCCGATCGCCACAACGGGGCGCTCGGCGAGTGGACGCTGAAGACCCTTCAGCAGCAGCACGACGCCATCGCGCCGTTCGTCAAGCCCAGGGGCAAGGGACGGCAGGCCCGGCAGGCGCCGCGGCAGACCACGCCGTTCGAGAAGCTCAGCCGTGAGGCCACGGCGGAGGCGCTGATGCTGGAGCGGCGCAAGGCCGAGCTGGAAGGCGTCCGCGAGGCGGGCCCCGCGCTCGACGCGATCGAGCGGCGGCTCGGGCAGCTGCGGCGCGACGGCGGCCACCCCGACGTCTGGGCGCAGCGCACCACTCCCGAGGGCCGCCTCCTGCGCGACGAGGCGGTCAAGTTCGTCGCACTCGAGGCGGAGCTGGCCGAGCGCGCCGGCGCGATCGAGCGGGACGGCGGGGTCCGGCATCAGCTCGAGCCCTACCGCGAGCTGGTCCGCGGGCGGCAGGTGCGACGGCTGATCGAAGAGGCGGAGGCGTACGTGGAGGAGCTGCGCGGAACCCCCGCGGAGGAGCTGGCGCGACGGCGCCACGAGCTGAGCAAGGAGCTGCAGCCGCTCGATCGCGAGGCGGCGCGCGAGCTGCGTGATGCCGAGCGCACCCGCACGCAGCTGGAGCCGGTGCGGGATCCGAGCCCGCTTCAGGCGATGCGAATGGAGCAGGCGATCGCCGCCGACCAGCGCCTGCGCGGCAGCGACCGCGACCCCGACGTCTGGCTCGCGCGGCACGGCGAGGCGGCGGCCGAGGTCGTGGCCGTCCGGGCACTGCTGACCGAGCACGCCCGTGAGCTGGAGCGGCGCGCGGCGGAGGCGGCGGAGGCGGCGGAGGCGGCGGAGGCGGCGAAGCTGGAGCTGGAGGCCGCGGCGGAGCACGACGCGGCCCGCGAGCTGGGGTCGGGCGGCGAGCCTGAGCAGGCGACCGACGAGCCCGAGCTCGTGGCCGTGGCGCCCTCCGCCGACGGCCTCGAGTTCGGCATGTAGGCAGCGCGAGCGGGCGCGCAGCGCGAGCGGGCGCGCAGCGCGAGCGGGCGCGCGGGCTAGAAGCCCATGCCGGCGCCGTCGGCGTCGCGCTCGTGCGCCGCCTCCGCCGCGTGCTCCCGCTCGGCTTCCAGCTCGCGCGGCGCGTCCAGCTCGGGCGCACGGTCGCGGCCATGCTCGGGCGCACGGTCGTGCGCATCCGGAGCGGCCCGCTCGGCCTGCCGCTCCTTCCGCTGGGCCAGCTCGCGGTCGGCGCGGACGCCGGCGGCGACGGTGTCGGCCTCGTCGCGCATCCAGTGGTTGAGGTGGCGGCCGGACAGGCCCAGCGCGCGGTTGAGGTCGTCCAGCTCGTCACGGCGCTGCTCCAGCTCCGGCAACCGCTCGCCCGCTTCGATCCGCTCCCGCACCTGACGCAGCTCGTCCTCGACGCGGCGCGTCTCGCGCGCGTCCTCGACGTCGATCCGTCGCAGAGCCTCGCCGGCCTGCTGACGCGCCGCCTCCAGGTCGTCGTCGCCCAGCCCCTTCACCTGCTCCTCGAACTGCGCAGCGCGTTGCTCGACGTAACGCACGCGGTCGGCGCCGAGCAGTTCACGCCAGGCGTGCAGCGGGCTGCGCCGGGCGGCCGCCTCCGCCGCGGCTGCCGCCTCGGCTGCCGCGCGCTCACGCCGCGCGGCCTCCTCGCGCTCGCGCTCCTCACGCGCGAGCAGCACCGCCACCTCGCGCCGGCGGACCAGCTCGCGGTCGGCGCTGACGCCCAGGGCGACGATCTCGGCGTGATCGCGCGCTCGCCCGTCGGGCATCTCGGCCGTCGCGCGCGCCCACCCATCCCGGACCTCGGCCCACCGCAGCTGGTGGCGTGCGCGCAGCTCCTGGAGCTGCTGCCTGTCGTGCTCCTGCCGCGAGCGGACGGCGGCCAGCTCCTCCGCGCACTCCCAGTGCTCCGCGTGGAGCTCGACGCCGCGGTTGATCTCGGAGCGCAGCCGACCCACGTCGCTCTCCAGCGCATCGATCCGATCCGCTCGCTGATCGATCCGCTCGCGCAGCAGACGCCGCTCCTGCTCGGCGCGGCGCGCCACGTCCGCGGCGGCGGCGCCGAGCCGCCCGAGCGCCGTTCCGGCCTGCGCGCAGACGTCGCGCAGTTGCTGCTCGTCGAGCCCGCGAGCCCATCCCGTCAGCTCCTTCGCGCGCCGCGCGATCGCTGCCAGGCCGTCCGGCCCGAGCTGCTCCTGCCACTCCTTCAGCGGGCCGTGCCGCATCGCCGCGAGGTCGGCCTGGCGCTCGCGCGCGGCCGCGCGGTCGCGCGCGGCTGCCGCCGCGGCCGCTGCCTCCTCCGCCGCCGCCAGCTCGGCC
>NZ_JAWSTH010000117.1:0-18918 GCF_033542075.1 Conexibacter stalactiti | reverse complement strand
GCCGAGGCCGCCGGCGACGGCGAGCGCGGCGGCCGCGTCGACGACGGCACCAGGGGTGAGGCCGGCGCGCGCCATCAGGCCGCGACGCGGGCCGCGCCCACGCCCCTCGACGAACGCGCCGCCTTCGCGATCGCGGCGTCGATCGCGGCGGCCGGCGCCGGCACGACGCGGCCGTGGCCGGGCGCCAGCGCGCTCGGCTCGAGCGCGCGCAGCGCCCGTGCGCTCTCCAGCGCCCGCGCCGGATCCCAGGTCGCGAGCGCGACGAGCGGAAAGCGCCAGTTGATCGTGCCCGCGACGGTCACGCCGGCGACGGTCGAGAAGGCGTCGCCGCTGATCAGCGCGCGGTCGCGCGTGTCGAGCAGCGCGACCTGGCCGGGCGTGTGGCCGGGCGCGGCGACGACCTCGAGGCTGCCGATGCGGTCGCCCGGCGCCAGCAGCGTGTCGGGGCGGGTGTCGACCTTCGGCCAGCCGCCTCTGAGCTTGCGCGTCCCCTCGCCGGGGTCGAGCGCTCTGTCGCCGTTCACGATCCGCCAGTCACGGGCCGGCGCGAGCACCTCCACCGAGGCGCCGAGCTGCTCGCGCAGCGCGTCGAGCGAACCGGCGTGGTCGCTGTGGCCGTGCGTCAGCACGATCCGCCGGATCGGCGCGCCGGCGTCGGCGGCCGCCTGGACCAGCGCGCCGGCGCTGCCCGAGGCCATCGTGTCGACGAGCGTGAAGCCGTCCTGCTCACGCACGAGGTAGGCGTTCATCAGGCCGAAGCGGGTCAGCTGCGTGATCTGGTCGGTGACTGCGGTGGCGCGCATGGGAGCTCCTGCGAGAGAAAACTAATGTACTTAGGATAATACCTAAGGCCATTAGGTTGTCAACCGCGCCCGCGCGCCACCGGGCGCAGCCAACCTGCAGCTATCTCCGTCGCGGCGGTTGCGCCATCGCTCCGATCACCCCGACGCCGAGGATCACGACGATCGGCAGCGACACCAGGCCCATCAACGTGATGCCGTTGACGATCAGGTCGCGCACCGTGAAGAACGCGAGCGCCGCTATCAGCAGCAGCGACACTCCGAGGATGACGTTTCTGGCGTTCACGCCGACTGCACCTCTCCGACCCGGGGTGGGACCTGCTTGCGCCGTTGCGCGAACAGCTTGATCGCAAGCAGGCCGAAGGCGAAGCCGCCGACGTGCGCGAAGTATGCGACGCCGCCGCCCTCGCCGGCGACGTCACCGAGCGAGAAGGCGCCGACGAGCGCCTGCTCGGCGAACCAGATCCCCAGCATCAGCCAGGCCGGCAGCTCGACGAGCGTGAACAGCAGCACGATGAAGACGACGGTCACGACGCGGGCGCGCGGATACATCAGGATGTAGCCGCCGAGCACCGCCGCGATCGCGCCTGAGGCGCCGACCGTCGGCACCGTCGAGTTCGGCTCGACGAGCACCTGCAGGCCGATCGCCGCCAACCCGCCGAGCAGGTAGAAGAGCACGTACCGCCAGCGCGACATCGAGTCCTCGACGTTGCCGCCGAAGATCCACAGGAACAGCATGTTGCCGAGCAGGTGGAGGATCCCGCCGTGCAGGAACATCGAGGTGACGAGCGTCAGCCAGACGTTGCCGCGGCCGTCGTCGTCGACCTCCCGCACCGTCGCGCTGCCGCCGCCCTGCAGCTCGACCTGCTCGCCCTCGCAGACGACGGCGCCGCCGGTCTCCAGCTGCGCGCCGCCCTCCAGCAGCGCGCTCGTCCCGCACTGCTCCGAGGGATGCGTCACCTGGTAGGGGATCGCGCCGAAGTCGACGACCTCCTTGTCGCGCGGCCCGCTCGTGATCCCGCCGTGCTGGAGGAAGAAGTACACGAAGACGTTCGCCACGATCAGCAGGATCGTGACGATCGGGAGACGATCGGTCGGGAGGTTGTCGCGGAGAGGAAACGTGCGAGTGCCTCGCATTGGAAGTTCCACGAGGTCGCGCTCAGATGCGCAGCGCTCGTGGGAACTTCCGTCGAGATGGGCGGCAGCCGTGCCGCCGTCGGCAGGCTACTACGCGGCGAGCGGCCCGGTGCCGGGCAGTTCCTGCGGGACGTGCTGGTCGGCGTGGTACGAGGAGCGCACGAGCGGACCGGCCGCGATGTGGTCGAAGCCGAGCGCGTACGCGGCCTCCTCCAGCGCCTTGAACTCGTCCGGATGCCAGTAGCGCACGACCGGCAGGTGGCGCTCGGTCGGGCGCAGGTACTGGCCGACCGTCAGCACCTGCACGTGGTGCTCGCGCAGGATCGCGAAGGTCTCGACCATCTCCTCGTGCGTCTCGCCGAGGCCGACCATCAGGCCGGACTTCGTCGTCACCTCGTCGCCGCCCATCAGCTTCGCGTTCTTCAGCACGCGCGCCGAGCGCAGGAACTCCGAGCCGCGGCGCGCGACCGGGTACAGCCGCGGCACGACCTCGCAGTTGTGGTTGAAGACGTCGGGGCGCTCGGCGATCACCTTCGCCAGCGGCATCTCCTGGCCGCGGAAGTCGGGCGTCAGCACCTCGACCTTGCACTGCGGCGCCTGCATGCGGATCGAGCGGATCGTGCCGACGAAGGCGGAGGCGCCGTAGTCGGGCAGGTCGTCGCGGTCGACGGAGGTGATGACGGCGTGGCGCAGCCCCATCTTCGCGACCGAGCGCGCGACGCGGGCCGGCTCGAGCGGATCGTTCCAGGTCGGCTTGCCGGTGTTGACGTTGCAGAAGCCGCAGCGGCGGGTGCAGGTGTCGCCGAGGATCATGAACGTCGCGGTGCCGCGCTCCCAGCACTCGCCGACGTTCGGGCAGGCCGCCTCGACACACACGGTGTTGAGGTTCTCCGCCTTGATCATTCTCGTCAGCTCGCGGTGCTTGGGACCGCCCGGCGGCGGCACCTTGAACCACGACGGCTTGCGCTCGCGGAACGGGCGCACGTCGGGCCCGAGCACCTTCAGCACGTCCATCCCGCCGGGGTTCGCGCGCGAACGGGTCTGATGCTTGCGAGGCTCCGTGACGCTCATCTCGTCCTCACGATATCGGGCCGGCGACCGCGACCGGCTCGTCGGGATCGGTCAGCTCGACCCCGAGCGCCTCGAACGGCACCTCGGAGAGCTTGCGCTCGAAGCGCTCGGCGAACCGTCTGACGACGTGGCCGGAGAAGCGCTCCAGCGTCTCCGACGGCGGCCGCTCCAACGCGAGCGGCTCGTTCGCCGGCGGGCGCGTCAGCGCCGTCTCGCCGCGCTCGTCGGCGATCGACGTCATCCGCACGCCGGGCAGGCCGCAGGCGGTCACCCACTCCCATGGCCGCATGTCGTTGTCGACGTTGGCGGCGAAGCCGTGCGTCGAGACGTGGTGGGCGACGTGGACGCCGACGGAGGCGAGCTTGCGCTCTCCGTCGACCCACACGCCCATGTACGCCGGGCCGTCCTCGGGCCGCGAGTGGGCGGCGATCCCCTCGTCGGCGAGCGCGGCGACGAGCACGTCCTCGAGCGCCTGCACGTGTGAGACGACGTCCTTGATCCGCACGATCGGATAGCCGACCAGCTGGCCGGGACCGTGGTAGGTCAGCAGCCCTCCGCGCGGGACGGTGACGATCTCGATCCCCTGCTCGGCGTACCACTCGGGTCTGAAGGCGAGTTCGTCGGCGTCTCTGGAGCGGCGCCCGCGCGTGTAGACGGGCGGGTGCTCCAGCAGCAGCAGCACGTCGGGCAGCTCGCCCTCCTGGCGCTTGACGCGCAGCTGCTCCTGCAGCTCCAGCGCCTGCGCGTAGGGGACGGCGCCGAGTCTGACGACCCACGCCGTCTCCTTGACCGGTCTGTGGCCCATCAATGCTCCCAGCGTTCGAGCCGGCGTCTGATCGCGGCGAGGAACTGTGCGGCCTGCACGCCGTCGAGCGCGCGGTGGTCCCACGAGAGGCCGAGGATCGTCTGCGGGCGGATCGAGATCATGTCGTTGCCGTCATCGTCGGTGACAACGATAGGGCGCTTGACGATCGCCTCCAGATCGAGGATCGCGACCTGCGGCTGGTTGATCACCGGCGTCGCCATGATCGCGCCGTGCTGACCGGGGTTGGTGATCGTGAAGGTGCCGCCGTGGACCTCGTCGGGCTGGAGGCGGTTGGCGCGGGCGCGCTGGGCCAGATCCCTGATGCGCGCGGCGAGGCCCTCGGCCGACAGCTCCTGCGCGTCGCGCACGACCGGCACGATCAGGCCGCCCTCGCGGCCGAGGCTGACGGCGATCCCGAGGTGGATCCGTCTGTGCTGCTCGTAGCGCTCGCCGTCGAGCGTCGCGTTCAGCGCCGGGAAGTCGAGCAGCGTCTCGACGGTCGCGCGCGCGACGATCGGCAGCGCGGTGATGCCGATCAGGTCGCCTATCCGCGCCTGCTTGCGGGCCGCCTCGACGCGGCCCATGTCGACCTCCATCCAGGTCGTGCAGGTGGCGGCCGTCTCCAGCGAGCGCTTCATGTGCGCGCCGATCTGCCTGCGCATGCGCGAGAGGGTGGCGCCGTCGTCCGGAGTCTCCTCGGGTATGTAGGGAGACTCGATGTGCAGCGGCGCTTCCGCTGCTGGCGCATCTCTGATCGCGGCCAGCACGTCCTGCTTGCGGACGCGGCCGTCGCGGCCGGTCCCGACGACCTGCGCGAGGTCGATCTTGTGCTCGGCCGCGATGCGGCTGACGACGGGCGAGTAGTGGCGTTCGCCGTTGGCCGGTGGGGCCGGCGCTACGGCCGCCTCACCGGTCGCGATCCGCGCCATCACCGTCCCGACCTCGACCGTCTCGCCGACCTGCACGACGATCTCGTGCAGCACGCCGCTGGCGGGCGCCGGCAGCTCGGTGTCGATCTTGTCGGTCGTGATCTCGCAGATCGTCTCCTCGGCGACGACCGGGTCGCCGACCGACAGCTTCCACTCGACGACGGTGCCCTCGGCGACCGAGACGCCCATCTGCGGCATCGCGACGTCGACGAGCGTCGCCGGCTCAGTACGCGAGGAGGTCACGACACGCCTCCTTCACGCGGTCGACGCCGGGCAGCACGGCCTGCTCCAACGGCGGCGAGAAGGGGATCGGCACGTCCGGCGTGGCGACGCGCACGACCGGCCCGTCGAGGTCCTCGAAGCCCTTCTCGGCGATCAGCGCCGCGACCTGGGCGCCGGCGGCGCAGGTGGCGTTGGCCTCGTCGAGCACGACGACCTTCGAGCACTTGCGCACCGACGCGAGGATCGCCTCCTCGTCCAACGGCACGAGCGAGCGCAGGTCGAGCACCTCGACCGAGGCGCCGTCGAGCTGCTCGGGCGTCGTCGCCGCAAGCGCCGTGTGGACCATCGCGCCGTACGCGATCACGACCAGCTCGTCGCCAGCGCGCGCGACGCGCGCGCTGAAGTCGGTCTCGTAGACGCCCTCGGGCACC
Organism: Conexibacter stalactiti; assembly: GCF_033542075.1. Classification (NCBI taxonomy): domain Bacteria; kingdom Bacillati; phylum Actinomycetota; class Thermoleophilia; order Solirubrobacterales; family Conexibacteraceae; genus Conexibacter; species Conexibacter stalactiti. The sequence goes on along the minus strand of NZ_JAWSTH010000117.1, from coordinate 13,523 downwards.
TCGCCTCTGATGCGCCGGTAGAGGTTCTTGTGCTCCAGGTAGATGACCGGGTTGGGGTCGCGGATCCCCTTGATCAGGAGGCCCTTCGCGTCCTCCGGCGTGCTCGGCGCGACCACCTTCAGGCCAGGCGCGTGCATGAACCAGGCCTCCGGGTTCTGCGAGTGGAAGGGGCCGCCGGAGAAGCCGCCGCCGCTCGGCAGCCGCACCGTGATCGGGACCGCGAGCCCCTGGCGGTAGTGCATCTTGCCCGCGACGTTGACGAGCTGGTCAAAGCCGCAGGCGACGAAGTCGGAGAACTGCATCTCGCAGACCGGCCGCATCCCGACGACGGCGGCGCCGACGGCGGTGCCGACGATCCCCGACTCGGCCAGCGGCGTGTCCATCACGCGCGTCGCGCCGAACTCGTCGATGAAGCCGTCGGTGACCTTGAACGCGCCGCCGAAGGTGCCGATGTCCTCGCCCATCAGGAAGACGCGCTCGTCGGCTCGCATCTCCTCGCGCAGCCCGTCGGAGATCGCCTGCAGATATGTCAGTTCGGCCATCTCACGCCTCCTGCGCGAGCGCCGTCGCGTCCGCGGCCGCGAACCCGCTCCACGGCGCGCGGCCGTCGCCGAGCGGGACGGCCTCGTCGGCAAAGATCCCTTCCAGCGCTGTCTCCGGCGAGGGCATCGGCGCGGCCAGCGCGCGCTCGGTCGCGGCGTCGATCTCCGCCTGCACCTCGGCGCGCAGCGCGGCCGCGTCGAACGGCTCCGTCAGCGCGGACAGCCGCCGCTCCTGCAGGTCGATCGGGTCGCGCTCGCGCCAGGCGGCGAGCTGCTCCGGCGGCACGTAGCGCATGTCGTCGTGGGCGGCGTGGCCGTGCATCCGCATCGTGACCGCCTCGATCAACGTCGGGCCGCCGCCGGCGACCGCCCGCTCGCGCGCCGCGCGCGTCGCCTCGAACATCGCTTCGGGGTCGTTGCCGTCGACCGTCTCGCCGGCCATCCCGTACGCCCTCGCCCGCTCGACCGGGTCGACGGCGAACTGGAGCGCGGTCGGCGTCGAGTAGGCGTACTGGTTGTTCTCCAGCACGAAGATCACGGGCAGGCGTTGCACGGCCGCCCAGTTGAGCGCCTCGTGGAAGTCGCCGCGGGAGGTCGAGCCGTCGCCGAAGAAGGTCAGCGCGGCGCGCGCCTCCCCGCGCAGCTTGAACGCCATCGCCATGCCGGTCGCGACGAGCATCATGTCGGGCAGCATCGAGACCATCCCGACGAGGCCGCGCTCCTTGTCGCCGAAGTGGACGTTGCCGTCGCGGCCTCTCGTGATGCCGGTCGCGCGGCCCATGTACTGCGCGAGTATTCGCTCCGGCTCGGTGCCGCGCACGACGTGAGCGGCGAGATCGCGATGGAGCGCGCAGATGCGGTCCTCGGCCGCCATCGCGAAGGTGGCGCCGGTCGACACCGCCTCCTGGCCGTATCCGTCGTAGAAGGAACCGGGGACTCTGCCCTGGCGGTAGAGGTTCATCGCACGCTGCTCGATGCCGCGCATCAGCAACATCGTGCGGAGCAGCTCGACCCGGTCTGCGCGGGTCAGGTGGACCGGTACGTCAGGAACCTCTTCGGCCGCTGCTGCCGGTCGCGCGGTCTGCGTCGCCATCCTGCCTCACCCTTTCGATTCGTGAACCGGAGCGGGATCTCCGTCCGACCCTCTACGTGCTCTTCCGGGATCTCCGACCAAGCACGACCACAGGGGACACATCGCCCTTGAGGCTACTCCTCCGCGGACCCCCCGACCGGGTGGGTGAGGTCGCGTTCGTCGGAACGTCACGTATCGGACATCTCGCCGACCGAGGTCGTTGCGGGACGCGAGCGCCTAGCATCCAGCCTCGATGAGAAACCTGCTCGCCGGTATCCACGACTTCCAGCGCGAGGGCTTCCGCAGCCAGCGGACGCTGATGGAGCGGCTCGCCGTCGAAGGGCAGAGACCGCAGATCGCGCTCGTCTGCTGCTCCGATTCGCGCGTGCTGCCGGAGATGTTCACGCAGGCCGCGCCCGGCGACATCTTCCTCGTCCGCAACGCCGGCAACATCGTGCCGGCCAGCGGCGGCGACGCGCCCGGCGAGGCGGCGTCGCTGGAGTTCGCCGTCGAGGTGCTCGGCGTGCGTGACGTCGTCGTCTGCGGCCACACGCACTGCGGCGCCGTCGAGGCGATCCTCAACCCGCACACGCTCGCCGGCCTGCCGACCTTGGAGCGCTGGCTGCTCAGCTCGCAGGAGACCGGGCGGATCGTGAGAGAGCGCTACGCGCATCTCAGCAGAGACAGACTGATGCCGGTCGCCGTCGCGGAGCACGTGCTCGTGCAGCTCGAGCACCTGCGCACGCTGCCGTTCATCGCGCGGCGGCTGCAGGAGCCCGACTTCGCGATCCACGGCTGGGTCTACGACATCAGAACCGGCGAGGTCGTCGTCTACGACGTCGACGCGGGCCGCTTCGTCCCGCTCGACCCCGACGCCGACTGAGCGACCGGCGCGGGCCCGCTGCCCGCGCGCCGGCCGACGCGTACGCTGATCCGATGGAGCGCGTGTGGTCCTCCCGCCTGCGCTGGCGTCTGCGCGGCGCGTGGCTGGCGCCGCTCGTCGCCGTGCTCGTCGTCGTCGACGGCCTGCTGCTGACGCGGCTGCCGATAGCGGGCGAGGGGCCGGACCTCGTCGGCGGCCTGCTGCTGGCCGCCTTCCTCAACCTCGTCGCGGTCGCGGCGCTGGCGCCGATCGGCGGCCTGGTCGTGCGCACGGCGCGGCCGGACCTGCCCGGCTTCGTCGCGCGTGACCGCGTCGGCGTCGTGCTGGTGCTGCTGTTGGCGGCCGGGCTGCTGGGCGCGGGGCTCGTCCACCGCGAGGAGCTGGAGCGCAACCACGCGGCGCAGGCGGACGCGCTGGAGCGCGGACGCGCCTGGATCGGCGCGCGGGACGATCGGCGCGCCGACCAGTTCCGCCGCCACGTCGAGCTGGCCGACGTCGTCCCGATCGTCGACGGCAGCGTCTACCGCGTCTGCGTCCCGTCGCTGCGCGACGCCGACAGCGCCTACTGCGCGGTCGTCGACCTCGACCGCGAGGCGATCAGATACGCCGGCGCCGAGCCGAACGCGCACTTCAGCACCGGCACGCGCTGACGCTCGTTTGGCGCGCGCCGCCCCGGGGGGAGACGAACCCCATGCGCGCACTCCGTCTGAACGCCTGGGGCGAGCCGCCGTCGCTCGTCGAGCTGCCGACACCGGAGCCCGGCCCCGGCGAGGTCCTGCTGAAGATCGCCGGCGCCGGCGCCTGCCACTCCGACATCCACCTGATGGACTGGTCGGCAGAGCAGGCGCCCCCGGCGATCGCGCCGCCGTTCACGCTCGGCCACGAGAACACCGGCACGATCGCGGCGCTCGGCGCCGGCGTCAGCGGTTGGGAGATCGGTGACCCGGTCGCCGTCTACGGGCCGTGGGGCTGCGGCCGCTGCCGTCCCTGCCGGCTGTCGGCCGAGAACCTCTGCGAGCGGACCGGAGAGCTGGGCGGGATGGGCGGCGGGCTCGGCTTCGACGGCGGGATGGCCGACTACGAGCTGGTCCCCGACCAGCGTCTGCTGGTCCCGCTCGGGGATCTCGACCCGATCGCCGCCGCGCCGCTGACCGACGCGGGGCTGACGCCCTACCACGCGATCAAGGCGGCGCTGCCGCTGCTGGTCCCGGGCTCGACCGCGGTCGTGATCGGCGTCGGCGGGCTCGGCCACATGGCCGTCCAGATCGTCGGCGAGCTGAGCCCGGCGCGGATCGTCGCCGTCGACACCTCCGAGCAGAAGCTCGACCACGCGCGCAGACTCGGCGCTGAGGAGGCACTGCTGTCGGGCCCTGAGACGGCGGCGCGGATCCGCGAGCTGACGGGCGGGATCGGCGCCGAGCTGGTCGTCGACCTCGTCGGCGCGCAGCCGACCGTCGAGCTGGCGGCGGCGGTCGTGCGCAGCGGCGGCCACGTCTCGGTCGTCGGGATCGCCGGCGGCACGGTGCCGGTCGGCAACGGCACGGTCCCGTTCGACGCGACCTTCACCGGCCCGTACTGGGGCAGCGCGGTCGAGCTGCGCGAGGTGCTGGCGCTGGCCGCCGCCGGCCGGCTCAGAGCGGATGTCGAGACGTTCCCGCTCGAACAGGCGATGACGGCCTACGAGAAGATGCGCGCCGGCGCGCTCGTCGGGCGCGCCGTCATCACGCCGTAGCGTCAGGCGGCCGGTGGCGCCGGCTCGGTCGGCGCCGCGCCGTCGGCCTCGTCCTGCGGCGCGAGCTGCAGCCGCCACCAGCCGACGTCGCGCCAGGCGCCGGCCTTCCAGCCGATCGCTCTCCAGACGCCGACCGGCTCGAAGCCGAACGACTCGTGCAGGCCGACGCTGCCGGCGTTGGGCAGCGTGATGCCGGCGCCGAGCACGCGGATCCCCTGCGCCCGCAGGCGCGTGAACAACTCCGTGTACAGCTCGCGGCCGACGCCGCTGCGGTGGAAGTCGGCGTGCACGTAGACCGACACGTCGGCGGCCCAGCGGTAGGCGGCGCGCACGCGGTGGGGGCCGGCGTAGGCGTAGCCGGCGACGCGGCCGTCGCGCTCGCAGACGAGGAAGCCGTGGCTGCGCCCGAGCTGCTCGATCTGCGCGGCGAACGCGCTCGCGTCGGGCGGGACCTCTTCGAAGGAGGCGACCGAGTCGGTCACGTAGGGGGCGTAGATCGCGGCGCAGGCGGCGGCGTCGCGGGCGGGGTCGGCGAGACGGATCACCCGCTCAATCTGCCACAGATGATGGCGCCCGCGGGGTCATCTGTGGTTCCCCGCACCCATCGCTCGGGTTTAGGGTGCGCAGGAGGCGCCACGAACGATCCCCGGCAGGAGAGGCGAGCATGAGCGAACGGGACCACTACGAGCACGGGGTGCCGTGCTGGGTCGACCATGCGTCGGAGAACCCGCGGGCGGCGGCCGAGTTCTACAGCGGCCTGCTGGCGTGGGAGACCGAGGACGTGATGCCGCCCGAGGCTCCCGGCCGCTACTTCATGGCCCGTCTGCGCGGCCGCGACGTCGCCGCGCTCAGCTCGCAGCCGCTGGAGGGCGCGCCGCCCGCGTGGAACACCTACGTCGCCGTCGACGACGCCGACGCGGCGGCGGCGACCGCGAGCGAGGCCGGCGGCAACGTGCTCGCGGGGCCGTTCGACGTCTTCGACAGCGGCCGGATGGCGGTCCTCCAGGATCCCTCCGGCGCCGTCTTCTCGGTCTGGCAGGCGGCCAGACACATCGGCGCGGGGCTCGTCAACGAGCCGGGAGCGCTTGCCTGGAACGAGCTGACGACGCGCGACGTCGAGGGCTCGCAGGGCTTCTACGGCGCGCTCTTCGGCTGGCGCACCGGGCAGCTGGAGCTGGACGGCGGGCGCTACTTCACGTGGCATCTGCCGGGCGGCGACACCGGCGATCCGCAGACCTCGATCGGCGGCATGATGCCGATGGACGGCGACATCTGGCCGTCGGACCTGCCGCCGCACTGGATGACCTACTTCGCTGTCGAGGACGCCGACGAGGCCGCCGAGCGCACGCCCGAGCTGGGTGGGCTCGTCTCGATCGCGCCGTTCGACACGCCGGCCGGCCGCATCGTCGTCGTCAACGATCCGGTCGGCGCGGTGGTGTCGCTGCTGGAGCTGCCTCAGCCGGCGTAGGCGCCTGCTCCGGTGGCTTGTCGGTCTCGCCGCCGAGCACCGCGCCGACGGCGCCGCAGCAGACGAGCACGAAGCCGATCCCGACGAGCCACGAGACGATCGCGATCGCGATCCCGATCGAGCCGTAGCGATCGGCCGACTCGGCGATCGCGCCCGGCATGTAGATGACCGAGCCGATCGACAGCGCGGTCATCCCGATCGAGGTCAGCAGCGCGGTCGGCAGCAGCTGCCGCCACGACACGCGACCAGCGAGCAGGATGTACGGCGTGAAGAGCCACAGGAGCGCGCCGAAGCCGAGCGCGATGATCAGCGAGATCAGCGGGCCGGTCTGGTCGAGCAGCCAGGTGCGCACGCTGCCGAAGAGCGTGAACCAGACGACGATGATGCCGAGCCACTTGAGGCCCGCGACGGTGCCGAACCAGCCGCGCGGCTGCAGCCGCCACGACAGCTCGTAGAGCCGCTGCAGCCCACGCGTGAACGACAGCGCCGAGCCGAACAGCAGCAGCACGCCGAAGACCGAGATCGCGCCCTCGGTCGAGCCCGAGGCCGGCGCGAAGACCTGCTCGACCAGCTCGGCCGTCGCGCCGTCCAGCTCGAAGCGGTCGATCAGCGAGTCGGCGATCCCGTCGGCGCCGGGCGCGTAGGCGCCGATGATCACCAGCAGCGGCACGAGCGCGGTGAAGGCGAGCGAGCCGAGCGCGATCGCGCGGTCGACGAACTGGATGTGCACGACGCGGTCGACGCAGGCGCGCAGCAGCTCGATCGCCCGCACCGGCAGCGTGTGGCCGGCGATCGGCCGGCTGAGCCAGGCGAACGGGTCCTTCGGCAGGTCGCTCACGTGGCGCCCGGCTCCGCGGGCTCCGCGGCCCGCTCCCTGACGATCTGCGTTCGCAGCAGCCACACGCCGACGAGCAGCAGCACGCCGAAGATCACGATCGGCAGCGGCCGCCGCAGCACCTCCAGCGGCCCCCACGTGATCAGCACGAGGTAGATCAGCGCCGCGCCGCCGAGCACGGCGCCGGGCGTCGCCGCCAGTGCCGGTGCGACGTGGCCGCGCAGCCAGCTCGCGCGCGGCCCCGGCCCGGCCAGCCAGGCGCCGAACGCGGCGAACAGGCCGACGACGACCACGACGATCGCCAGCTCGGCGAGCAGCGTCGTCGCGATCCGCCAGACGGCTTCCGCCGTCGGCACGTACGGCCCGTCGGCGGCGACCGCGTCGACCAGCGCGTGCCCGGCGACGCGCCGCACGAGCAGCACGACCAGCCCGGCCGCCAGCAGCAGCACGCCGCTGCTCAGCAGCGCGCGGCGGCGGGCGCCGCGCGCGAGCCAGATCGCCAGCGCGTAGAGCGCGAGCGCGAGCACCCACGGCAGCCAACCGACGAGCTTCAGCAGGTCGCCGGCGGTGCGCAGCGTCTTCAGCTGATCGGGCTTCAGGATCACGATCCGCCCGCTCGGCGGGAGCTGCTCGATGCGCTCGCCGCTGAAGCCCGCCTCCTGCGCGATCGCGGTCGCCAGCGGCCGCAGGTCGAGCACGACGCCGCGGCCGGCGACCACGGTCCCGCCGCCGTCGACGAGGTCGACGAGCTGCTCGTGCGTGATGCGGTTCGCCTCGACCCACAGTCTCTGCACGCGCGGGGCGTCGAGCAGCCGCTCGGTCGCGCGCTGCGCCGCCTCCCGCACGAGCGCGCCGGCCTGCGGGGCGAGCGGCTGCAGCCGCGGCGGCAGCACCTCCTCCAGCACCGCGGTCGCGCGCGAGCCGTCGGCGACCGACGCCGCGATCGCGTCCGCGACCGGGTCGCGGATCGACTCCTCTCGCAGCAGCGCGGTGCTGGTCGACGTCCAGTCGTCGGTGTTGAGCAGCTGGCGGTCGGCCCACGTGCCCAGCAGCGCGACGACGGTCAGGATGGCGGCGAGCGCCAGGAGGATGCGGCTGATCAGCGGCATGAGCGCAACGCTATCCGGAGTGCTGCCGAATTTCGATAGCGCGGTTGTGAAGTGGGCGTTTGGCAAGGGATAATTTGCGCATCGCCAATTTCACGACTTGGAGAGTGGCATGTTCGTTCCCCGCCGGCGACCGCTGATGCGCGCCGCGATGATGGGCGGTGCCGGCTACATGGCCGGCAAGCGCGCGCAGCGCTCGAACTACCGCGAGGCAGACCAGGAGCAGCGGATCGCCGAGCTGGAGCAGCAGCAGGCCGTGCAGCAGCCGGCCCCGCCGCCCGCGCCGGCGCCCGTCACGGCGCCGACGGCCGCGCCCGCCGGCGGCGATCTCGTCGCCAAGCTCGGCGAGCTGAAGGGGCTGCTCGACGCCGGTGCGCTGACGCAGGCGGAGTTCGACGCCGCCAAGGCCAAAGTCCTGCAAGGCGCCTGAGAGGGGCTGGGAATGACATTGGGACCGATGCAGCTGGTCGTCTTCGGCTTCGACGGCGGCGAGCCGAGAGGCGAGGTGCTGGCTGAACTGCAGCGCCTCGCCGAGCACGACATCGTGCGGCTCGTCGACGTGCTCGCCGTGCGCAAGGCGCACGACGGCACCGTGCAGGTGCTGGAGCTGAGCGCGATCGACGACGCCGACGGCGAGCTGGGCAGCGTGCTCGCGACGCTGACCGGGCTGCAGGCCGAGGCCGACAGCGGTCAGCCGAGCCACGCCGAGCAGATCGAGGCCGCCGAGGAGGACGTCTGGTACGTCGCCGACGCGATCCCGCCGGGCAGCGCCGCGGCGATCGCGCTGCTGGAGCACCGCTGGGCGATCCCGCTGCGCGAGAGACTCCAGGGCCTCGGCGGGCGGATGCTGGCCGAGTCGTGGGTCCACCCGCTCGACCTCGAGGCGATCGGGCTGACGAGCTAGCGCTCGCCGGCCGGCGCCGCGCCGTCGGCGCTCGTCTCGCCGACGGCCGGCACGACCTCGCGCACGAGCGCCAGCAGGCCGCGCGTCATCAGCGCGTGCACCTGCGCGCGCGTCGCGCGGTCACCGCCGAGCCAGTCCGAGACCGCGACCTGCACGAGCCCGGTGTAGGCGCGCAGCACGAAGCGGACGTGGCCGGGGACCTCGGTCGTGCCGAAGTGGTTCGTCAGCATGCGATCGACGATCGCGTCGCGCACGTCGTCGACCAGCTGCGCGACCTCCGGCTCGCGGTCGAGCGCGGCGATCGAGGCGACCGCGTAGGAGATCTGGCGGTTCTCCTCCATGAAGCCGAGCCAGGCGTCGACGTTGCGCGCGACGGTCTCGTCGATCGGCAGGCCGAGGTCGGTGCGCGGCACCATGCTGCCGGCCTCGCCGAGCTGCTGCAGCACGGCCATGAAGAGGTCGCGCTTGCCGCCGAAGTAGTGCGTCACGAGCGCGCGCGAGACGCCGGCCTCCTCGGCGATCGCCGTGATCGAGACGACCTGGAAGGGGCGGGTCGAGAACAGCCGTCTGGCCGCGTCGACGATCTCGCCGCGGCGAACGTCGGGATCGAGACGGCTCCAGCGGGGCGACTCCGTGCTCACCGGCCAACCCTACTCGGGCGCGTGCACGATCACAGCCCTGAAGCTGCGCGAATGTGGCCGTCTCGCGAACCGCCGTTGACCTGCCGCGAACAGGTGCGTAGGTTCGGTCCATCCACCAAGAAAGGACCACACTATGGCGACGCTCACGGTCTGGAAGATCAACGACCCGCAAGGGGCTGAGCAGGCAGTCGGGAAGCTGGAGTCGTTGCAGTCGCAGGGCCTGATCAAGGTCCATGACGCCGCGATCGTGAGCTGGGAGGAAGGCAAGAAGAAGCCGAAGACCCGTCAGCTCCACAACCTCGCCGGCGCCGGTGCGCTCGGCGGTGCCTTCTGGGGCCTGCTGTTCGGCCTGATCTTCTTCATCCCGCTGCTCGGCCTCGCGGTCGGCGCGGCGGCCGGCGCGCTCGCCGGCTCGCTGACCGACGTCGGCATCGACGACAGATTCATCGCGCAGGCGCGCGACAGAATCACGCCGGGGACCTCGGCGCTGTTCCTGCTGACCTCGGACGCCGTGCTCGACAAGGTCGAGGCCGAGTTCGACCTCTCCAACGCCGAGCTGCTCTACACGAACCTCTCCGGCGAGGACGAGGCGAAGCTGCGCGAGACCTTCGCCGAGGAGGCGTAGGCCGCGACCGGTCCGCGATGCTCAGTCGGTTCTGCGGCGACGCAGGTTGCCGACGAGCATCGCGATCACCGTCACGAGGTAGATCTGCCCGACGAGCATCGCGATCACCGAGAGCGCGCGACCGTAGGCGGTCGCCGGCGTGAGGTCGCCGTAGCCGGTCGTCGTCATCGTCGTGAAGGCGAAGTAGACGTGCTGGCTCTGGGTGCCGTCGGTCCCCTGCGCGAAGAAGGTGCCGCTGTCGACCCGTGCGCCGACGTTCACCAGCAGCGCGATCAGCAGCCCGAACAGCAGGTAGACGGCGAGCGCGCCGGAGACCGCCCTGATCGTGACGCCCTGCGTGCGCAGCATGCGCGCGAGCCCGATGACCAGCTCGACGAGCGTGCCGCCGATCAGCACGACCCCGACCGCGGAGCCGATCCACGCGGCCAGCCCGTGCAGCGCGATCGCCAGCGCCACGCCGATCGCGACCAGCGCGGCGCCGCCCGCGACCATCCGCCGGATGACGACGCCGCCACGGCCGGTCGCGACGACGGTCAGCAGCATCGAGGTCATCAGCAGCAAACCGATCGCCCGGCTCAAAGGACGCTCGGGCGCGACGATGAAGAAGACGACGGCGACGATCGACAGCGCGAGCACGGCGCCATAGCGATAGGCGGCCTCTTGTCCGGATCTGGTGTGCATGCGGCGCACAGCATCGCGGGCAGGGCGGCGGCAGGGCAAACCGGAGAGGCGAGATGGGCAAGCTGAAGATCACCGAGGAGAACCGCCGCTGGTGGATCCTCATCACGATGACCGGGTCGCTGTCGATGATGCTGATCGACCAGACCGTCGTCTCCGTCGCGCTGCCGACGATGCAGCGCGACCTCGACCTGACGCCGACCGGCGTGCAGTGGGTCGTCAACGCGTACCTGCTCGCGATCGCCGTCTTCGTCGCGCTCGGCGGCCGCGCCGGCGACATCCTCGGCAACGTCAGGATCTTCCGCATCGGCGCGCTGCTGTTCGTCGCCTCCTCGGCGGCATGCGGCTTCGCCCAGTCGGAGACGTGGATCATCGTCGCGCGTGCGCTTCAGGGCACCGGCGCGGCGATGATGACGCCGGCCTCCGGGGCGATCGTGATCAACAGCTTCGGGCCCGGCGAGCGCGGCCGGGCGATGGGCGTCTACGCGGGCGTCTCGATGATCTTCCTCGCGCTCGGCCCGCTGATCGGCGGACTGCTCGTGCAGGGCGTCTCGTGGCGGGCCGTCTTCTTCGTCAACCTGCCGGTCGGGATCGCGATGCTGGCGCTGGCGCAGGTGACGATGCGCCCCGACAGACCGCAGGGTGGCAGAGTCGACTGGGTCGGCGCGCCGCTGATCGTCTTCGGCATCGGCGCGCTCGTGCTCGCGTTGATGCAGTCGCGCGCGTGGGGGTGGGGTTCGACGGCGGTGATCGGCCTGCTGGTCGCAGCGGCCGTGCTGATCCCGGCGACGATCGCGTGGGAGCTGCGTCAGCGTGAGCCGCTCGTGCAGCTGCGGCTGTTCGCCGGCCGCAACTTCCGTGGCGACAACGTCGTGCTGGCGGCGATCCAGTTCGCGATCACCGGCGTCTCGGTCTTCGGCGCGATCTGGGTCCAGGACGTGCTCGGCTTCGGCGCGATCGAGGCCGGCCTCTCGCTGCTGCCGATGACGATCCCACTGCTGGTGATCGCGCCCCGCATCGGGGTCGTCTACGACCGCATCGGCCCGCGTCTGCCGGTCGCCGCCGGCGCCGCCTGCGTCGCGGTCGCATTGATGTGGAACGCGCTCTGGATGAGAGAGCTGAGCTACGCCTGGATGGCGCCCGGCTACGTGCTGATGGGGGTCGGCCTCGGGCTCGCGATGAGCCCGGCCAACACCGACGCGATGAACGCCGCGCCGGTGCTGCTGCGCGGTCAGGCGTCGGGCGTGATCCAGACGGTGCGCCAGGTCGGCGCGACGCTCGGGATCGCGCTGATGGGCACGATCGTCGCCAACGTCCAGCTGTCGCAGGTCGAGGACGTGATCGCGCGCAACCAGATCCCGTCGGCGCAGGCGCACCAGCTGGAGGCGGCGCTCAACTCCGACGGCGGGGGCAGCGGCGCCGCGGCCGCCGGGAGGGTGCCGGAGACGATCGTCCACGAGCTGCGCGAGGCGGTCACCACTGCCGTCTCGACCGCCTACTGGGTCGCCGCGGCGCTGCTGCTGCTCGCCGCCGTGTTCGCGTACGCGACGCTGCGAAAGCAGCCGGCGGCCGACGCTGACCCCGACGGGGAGACCGCCTACGCGGCGGTCGGCTGACGCTTCGCACAGAAAGGCGGACCTCTGGGCGGTCCGCCGGCGTAGTGTCGGTGGATGGCGCCGACGACGACAGCCACCGCCGCGCTCGCGTCGACGCTCGTGCCGCCGCGCGAGGCGCGCGGGCGCGAGCGCTCCGACGGCGCGCTCGTCGCCGGCGCGCTCGCCGGTGAGCAGGCGGCGCTCGACGCGCTGTTCCAGCGCCACTGGCCGGCCGCCTACCGCGTCGCGCTGCTGATCGTCCACGACCATGCGGCCGCCGAGGACGTCGCGCAGGAGGCGTTCGTCGCGGCGGTGCGGCGACTGGAGCGGTTCGACCGCCGCCGCCCGTTCGCGCCGTGGCTGATGAAGATCGCGGCGAACCGCGCGATCGACTGGACGCGCTCGCGCGGCCGTCGCCAGGAGGTCTCGGCGCCGGAACCGCGCGACGACGGCGCCGTAGCGCCGCTCGCCCGCAACTGCTCCGAGGAGCTGCTCAGCGCCCTCGCCGCGCTCGCCCCGGAGCAGCGCGCCGTCGTCGTGCTGCGTCACCTGCTCGAGTGGACGCCCGGCGAGATCGCGCGGGCGCTGGAGCTGCCGCGCGGCACCGTCAACTCACGCTTGCGACGCGGCCTCGACGCGCTGCGACGGGCGCTGGAGGAGGAGCGGGGATGAAGGGACAGCGCGCGCCGCTCGACCCCGACCTCGTGCGGCGCATGCGCGAGGCCGCTCCGGCCGACCCTGCCGCGAGCGCACGCGCGCACGAGGCGGTGCGCTCGGCGCATGCCGCTCGCGAGCCGCTGGCGCGACCGCGCCGACCCCGGCGCATGGCCGTCGGCGCCGTGCTGGCGACCGCCCTGATCGCGCTGCTTGGCACGCTTGCGCTGAGCCCCGCCGGCGCGCGCGTCGGCAGCTGGATCGAGCGCGCGCTCGACCCGCCTCCGAGCCGCCCGACGGCGACGCTGCCGGCGCCGGGGCGGCTGCTGATCAGCGGTCTCAACGGCAGCTGGATCGTCGAGCACGACCTCGAAACGGTCCCGCTCGGCGAGTTCACCGAGGCGACGTGGTCGGCGAAGGGCAACTACGTGCTGCTCAACCGCGGCGACGCGATGTTCGCCCGCGACGATCGCGGGATGACGCACTGGATGCTCTCGCGGCCGGCGATCAGCCGCATCGCCTGGTCGCGTGGCGACGGCTACCGCGTCGCGTATCGCAGCGGCCGAGAGCTGCGGATCGTCGCCGGCGACGGCAGCGGCGACCGCTTGCTGGAGCGGCACGGAGCCGCGGTGACGCCGGCCTGGCGCCCCGGCCCGCCGCGCGAGCACGTGCTCGCCTACGCGCTGCCGCGCGGTCAGGTGAACGTGCGCGACGTCGACGCGCCCGCCGCGCTCGCTAGCGCCGTGTCCGCCGGCACCGCGCCCGCCGGCGCCGCGCCCGCCGGCGCC
>NZ_JAWSTH010000116.1:0-19081 GCF_033542075.1 Conexibacter stalactiti | reverse complement strand
GCGCGCCGAACAGCGTCTGCTCGGCGGCGGGCGCTCCGGGGCGCGGCGCGGCGGCGCGCGCGGGCGGACCGGGGTCGAAGGCCGGCGGTGCGGCCGCGGCGGCGTCGAAGCGGCCGGGATCCTCCTCCTCGACCGGCCCGCCGAGGCTGTCGAGGTAGGCGAGCATGCCGTCGTCGTCGGCGTCCGGCGCGGACGCCGGACGGGCCGCTTGCGCCGCTCTCACGCGCGCCGAGGCCAGTCTCGCCAGCGGCGTCAGCGCGTCGCGCTCCTCGGGCGCCAGCTCGCGCCAGCGGGCGCGCAGGGCGGTGAGCGCCTCCGCCGCGCCGGGCGCGGCCGGGTCGGCGAGCACCGTGGCGAGGGAGCTGAGCGCGCGCTGCACGACCAGGACGGTAGCCGACGCTACTGCGCCGACTCGAGGTCGGTCCGCAGCACGCGGGCGCCGCGCAGGTAGACGTGGCTGGGCTCGTGGTCCTCGGGCGCGTAGTAGTGGACCATCACGCGGATCACGAGCGGCAGCGAGCCCGGCACCGGGACCTCGCGGGCGCACATCAGCGGCACTCTCGAGAGGCCCATCCTGCGCGCGGCGACCGCCGGGAACTGCGCGTCGAGATCGTCGGTGTTCGTGAACAGGCAGCTGACCATCGCCTCGGCCGTGACGGCGTTGCGCGACATCAGCTCGCGCATCAGCTCGTCCGTGGCGGAGAGGATCTGCTCGGCGTCGTTGTCCTCGACGGTGATGGCGCCTCGAAGCGCAAAGAGCCGCATGGCGGCGAGAGTCTACGAGACGGTCCGGGCGCCGCGGCGGCCGGTCGGCGGCTTCGGCGGCTTCGGCGCCGTCGCCGGCGGCTCGTGCGCGGCCTCGGCCAGCTCGCGCACCTCTCTCGCCGTCAGCCGGCGCGAGCGGCCGGGCTGCAGCTCGCCGAGCCGCAGCGGGCCGAACTGGACGCGTTGGAGCGCTCTGACGGGGTTGCCGACCGCCTCGCACATCCGCCGCACCTGGCGCTTCTTGCCCTCGTGGATCGTGATCTCCATCACGTGGGCGGAGAGGCGCTGAACGCGGGCGGGCGCTGTCACGCCGTCCTCCAGTCGCACGCCCTCGCGCAGCTGGCGCAGCGTCCGCTCGGTGATCGACGGGCCCTTGACCGTCGCGCGGTACGTCTTGGGGACCTCGAAGCGCGGGTGCGTCAGGCGATTGGCCAGCTCGCCGTCGTTGGTCAGCAGGATCAGGCCGGTCGACTCGGCGTCGAGGCGGCCGACCGGGTAGAGCCGGCGCCCCTGCGGCACCAGCTCGATGACGGTGCGGCGGCCGTGCGTGTCGGCCGCGGTCGAGACGACGCCGGGCGGCTTGTGCAGCGCGTAGACGACGCGCTGCTCTTCGCCGCGGACGCGTTCGCCGTCGTAGCGGACGTCGTTGAGGTCGCTGACGTCGAGCGCCGGATCTCTGACGGTGCGGCCGTCGACGTCGATGCGACCGTCG
This sequence comes from Conexibacter stalactiti, assembly GCF_033542075.1. NCBI lineage: Bacteria > Bacillati > Actinomycetota > Thermoleophilia > Solirubrobacterales > Conexibacteraceae > Conexibacter > Conexibacter stalactiti. The sequence goes on along the minus strand of NZ_JAWSTH010000116.1, from coordinate 17,604 downwards.
AAGATCAGCTGCTCTGAAGCGCGCCGGGAGGCGACGCCGGCGTGGGCGAGGAACTTTGCGAGTCGCACGGGCCTGCCACCATAGAGGTCTGCCATGGATCTCGACCTGCTCGACCGCACTCTCTCCGACCTCGGCCAGCCGGCCTTCCGCGCCAAGCAGGTGTGGGAGTGGACCGCCAGAGGCGCCGCCGGCTACGAGGAGATGACCAACCTCCCCGCCGCGCTGCGCACGACGCTGACCGAGCGCGTCCCCTTCTCGTCATTGACGCTCGACCGCGAGATGCACGCCAGCGACGGCACCGTCAAGGCGCTCTTCCACACGCACGACGGCCGCGCCGTCGAAGCCGTGATGATGCGGTACAACGACGGCCGCCGCTCGCTCTGCCTCTCGTCGCAGTCGGGCTGTCCGCTGACCTGCACCTTCTGCGCGACCGGCACGATGAAGTTCGGCCGCAACCTGACGACCTCGGAGATCCTCGACCAGGCGCTGCACTTCCGCCGCATCGAGGAGGTCGACCACTGCGTCTTCATGGGCATGGGCGAGCCGATGATGAACCTCGACAACGTGCTCGCGGCCTGCAGACGGCTGCCGAGCATCGGCATCACCCACCGCCGCACGGCGATCTCGACGGTCGGCTGGATCCCCGGGATCGAGCGCCTGACCGAGCAGGAGATGCCGATCCGCCTGGCGCTGTCGCTGCACTCGCCCGACGACGCGCTGCGCTCGGAGATCATGCCGGTCAACGACCGCTACAGACTGGCCGACGTGCTGAGAGCGTGCCGCGACTTCTACGAGGTCAAGCGGCGGATGGTCTTCATCGAGTACGTGATGCTGGCCGGCGTCAACGACGGCTACGCGCAGGCGCTGCAGCTCGCGAGACTGCTGGAGCCGTGGATGTACAAGGTCAACCTGATCCCGTACAACCCGACCGACTCGATCTACGACGGCTCCAGCCGCGACGCGATCGAGACCTTCCGCGCGGTGCTCGAGGAGCACGGCGTCTCCGCGACCGTGCGCCTGACGCGCGGCCGCGACATCGACGCCGCCTGCGGCCAGCTCGCCGTCAGAGCTGCTTCGGCGAGCTGAGCGGGATCACGTCGGCGCCGAGCGCGCCGAGCGAGTCGCCGGCCGGAACCGCGGCCTCGCTGCCGCCCGGCCGCTCCGTGCGGCCCTCGGCCGGCTGGGCCGCGGTCGGGACGCCGAGGCGCGCCTCGCCGGCGCGCAGCAGGCGGTCGCGGATGTTGGCGGCGACCTCGGGCGATGGGTCCCACGCGCTGACGTCGGGCAGGTCGTCGAGCGATCTCAGCCCGAACAGGCGCAGGAACAGCTCGGTCGTGCGGTAGAGGACCGCGCCGAACTGCGAGCGGCCGCCCTCCTCGATCACGCCGCGCTCGATCAGCGTCGCCGCGGCCGACTCGGCGTTGACGCCGCGGATGCGGGCGATCTCCGGCCGCGAGACCGGCTGCAGGTAGGCGACGACGGCAAGCGTCTCCGCCTGCGCGGGCGTCAGCGGCGGCGTGCGCGGCTTGCCGAACAGGCGCCGCGCGGCGTCCTCGGCGAGCGGGTTGGAGGCGAGCACCCAGCCGCCGGCCAGCTCGCGCAGGACGATCCCGCGGCGGCGCTCTTCGTAGTCGGCGCCGAGCGCGGCGAGCGCGGCGGTCACGTCGGCGAGGTCGGCGTCGGTCGCGTCGACGAGCTGCTCGACGCCGACGGGGTCGCTGGAGAGGAACAGCAGCGCCTCGATCAGGCGCTCCAGCTCGCCGGTGTCGCGCGGCTCGGCGTCGGCCGCGTCGGGCGTGGGCTCCTCGCCCGCGGGCACGTCGGGTCCGGTCATCAGACCGCCGCCTGGGCCTGCCAGGGGTTCTCCTCGCGCGCCTCGACCATGATGTCCGCGAACGGCTCGTCCTGCTCCCACGTCGCCTCGCCGCGCTTGTACAGCTCCAGCAGCGCCCAGATCGTCACCGCGACGGTGACGCGGTCGGCTCTGGCGACGGCCTCGTCGAAGGAGAAGCGGCCGCGATGCAGCAGCGAGCGCAGATGTCTGAGCCGCTCGACGACGGTCACTCTCTGGATCGTCACGTGGCTGAGCGAGATCTCGGCCGGCATCCGCAGCATCCCGCCGATCGCCTTGCCGAGCAGCGCCGGGTCGTAGACGGGGCGGGAGTCGTCGAGCGTGCCGCGACGCAGCTCGGCCGGCAGCGGCGCGTGGCGGAAGCGGTAGCCGGACTGCTCGTCGAGCCGGCGTCTGAGGAACTCGGCGGCGCCGCGGTAGCGGTGCGCCTCCAGCAGGCGCGCGAGCAGCTCCTCGGCCGCCTCGCCCGGCTGCATGTCGAGCAGCTCCTCCTCTTCGCCCGGCAGCATCAGGCGCGACTTCAGCTCCAGCAGCGCCGCGATCAGGACGAGGAACTCGGTCGCCAGCTCGAGGTCGAGCTCGCCCTTCGCCTCGAGGAAGTCGATGTAGGTCAGCACGACGTCGGCGAGGTCGACCTCGAGCAGGTCGACCTCCTCGCGCAGGACGAGCGTCAGCAGCAGGTCGAACGGCCCGGCGAAGACGTCCAGGTCGAGGTCGAGATCAGCGGCACGCATCGGTTCAACACGCTAGCGGCAGCACCCGACGCTCCCGCGCGCAGACGCGCCGATGCGCTCCTTTCCCCTGCATCCGCCGATCTTCCTGTCAGGCTCATGACCATGAACGCCGCGCTCAAGCACCGCATCGTCCGCCCGTTCCAGAACAGAGTCGTCAACCCGCTGGCGAAGTGGGCGATCGAGAAGGGCTACGCACCGGCCAGCTACGCGCTGCTGGAGACGACCGGCCGCAAGAGCGGCGTCGCGCGCCAGACGCCGGTCGGCAACGGCCTCGTCGGCGAGCAGTTCTGGATCGTCGCCGAGCACGGCGCCAGAGCCGCCTACGTGCGCAACATCGCGGCCGATCCGCGTGTGCGCGTGCGGATACGCGACGGCCGCCGCCAGGTCTGGCGCAGCGGCATCGCGACCGCGCTGCCCGACGACGATCCGCGCGAACGCCAGCGCTGGCTCGGCGAGTCCGGCCCCGGTCGCGCCTCCAACGCGCGCGCGGTGCGGATGTTCGGCAGCGACCTGCTCACGGTCCGGATCGACCTCGACCCGCAGTAGGCGCGCGGGGCGCGGGGCGGCGCGCGCTACCGGCGAACCGGCCCGACGCCCATCAGCTCGCGCACGTCGGCGAGCGTCTGCGTCGTGATCGCGCGCGCCTTCTCGGCGCCGGCGGCGAAGATCGCCTCCAGCCCGGCCTCGTCGGCGCGCAGCTCGGCGTAGCGCTCCTGCACCGGCGCCAGCCGCTCGACGACCGCGGCGGCCGTCGCGACCTTGAAGTCGCCGTAACGGGCGTCGGCGAACTCGGCCTCGACCGCGTCGAAGGAGATCCCTCTGACGGCCGCGTAGACCTCGATCAGGTTCGCGATCCCGGGCTTCTGCTCGCGGTCGTGCACGATCTCGGCGCCGGAGTCGGTCACGGCGCGCTTGAACTTCTTCTCGATCGTCTTCGGCTCGTCGAGCACGAGCACGGTGCCCTGCTCGGTGCCGCCGGTCGTCGACATCTTGCGCGTCGGCTCCTGCAGGTCCATGATGCGCGCGCCGACCTCGCGGTAGACGCCCTCGGGCACGACCAGCGGGCCGGCGCCATCGGCGGCGGCGGGCGCGAAGCGGGCGTTGAAGCGGATCGCGATGTCGCGCATCAGCTCGATGTGCTGGCGCTGGTCGTCGCCGACCGGGACCTGCTCGGCGCGGTAGGCGAGCACGTCGGCGGCCATCAGCACCGGATAGGTGAAGAGCGAGGCGGAGACGAGGTCGCGCTGCGCGCCGGCCTTCTCCTTGAACTGGTGCATGCGGTTGAGGTCGCCGAAGGCGGTCACCGACGCCAGCAGCCAACTCAGCTCGGTGTGCTCCGGCACGTCGCTCTGGCGGAAGAAGATGCAGCGCTCCGGGTCGAGGCCGGCCGCGAGCAGGATCGTCGCCGTGTCGTAGACGGCCGTGCGCATTCTCGCCGGCTCGTACGGGACGGTCGTCGCGTGCAGGTCGACGACGCAGTAGATCGCCTCGCCGCGCTCCTGATGGTGGACGTAGGGCTCGATCGCCCCGATGAAGTTGCCGAGGTGCTTGCGACCGGTCGGCTGGATGCCAGAGAAGATGCGCACGGCGGGAAAGCTACCGGTCCGGCGCCACGAGCCGCAGTCGCGGCACGTGCTCGAAATCTCTGATGTTGCGCGTCATCAGCCGCAGTCCCTGGGTGACGGCTGTCGCGGCGATGAGCGCATCGGCGATGCGGACGCCGTGCTCGCGCCGCAGGCGTCCGGCCAACTCCGCGACGGCACGGTCGACCACCACTTCGCGAAAGGGTGCGAGCAGCTGCGCGACCGCTCTCACCTGGCTGGCGCGACCCGCGAACAGCTCCGCCCGCGTGACGACCGAATAGGCGACGTCCCCGCGGGGCGGCTGAAAGGCATGCGCCCCGCGGAGGTGATCGATGAAGACATCGCTGTCGACGAGAACGTCAGGCACGGTTCCACTCGTCACGAGATGGAACGACGAGGTCAGGGACCGCTCCGAAGGTGGCGTCGAGCGCGCTCTGCGCATCGGGCGCCGCGTGCGCGAGGTAGTCGTCGACCGCGGCCCGCACCAGCTCCGCGAGCGGCTTGCCCTCACGCCTGCCGACCTCGTCGAGGCGTTCACGCTGCTCAGTCGTCAGATAGATCTGTGTTCGCACAGCCGCCATATACAGCACAGCATACAGCGCCTATCCCGCCGGCTCGTCGGGCGGGCCGTCGGGCCAGGCCGCGACGATCGTGTCGACGATGCCGCCGCCGGCGATCGCGACGATCCCCGCCGGCACCTCGATCGAGGGGTCCAGCCGCGCCGCCGCGAGCATCGCCGCGACGAGCGCCTCGGCAAGCACCGCGACGAGCTGCTCGGCCGTCACCTCGTCGCGAGCGATGAACTCGCGCGTCGCCGCGTCGACCGCGCCGATCCAGGCGCGCGCCGCCGCACGCGCCAGCGGCGAGTCGGTGCTCGCGCCGGGCATGCCGGCCAGCACGCGCTCGGCGAAGGCGTCGCGGTCGCGCGCGACGATCGCGGCGACCTCCTCGTCGCTGGCGGAGACGCCGAGCAGCAGCACGTGCGCGTCGGCGTGCTGCTCGATCCCGGCGAAGTGGCGCCGCAGGCCGGTCAGCAGCTGCAGCGTCGGCGGCAGCGCGAGGTCGGGCTCGATCGACTCGTGCAGCCGCTGCACCGCGCGCTCGACGGAGGCGACGTAGAACTCGCGCTTGCCCCTGAAGTAGTGGTAGAGCAGGCCGCGCGAGACGCCGCAGGCGGCGGCGATCTCGTCGATCGAGACCTCCTCCCACGAGCGCTTGGCGAACAGCGCGACGCCGGCGTCGAGCAGCTGCTCGCGCCGGACGTCGACGTCGAGGCGGGTGCGGGGGCCTGAGGTTCGCTCCACGCGGCGAGTCTACGCTCGACAGCACTATTGAACTCTGATTCAATAGTCCCATGGCCACGCTCGCCCCGCTGCCCGCCGACGCCGCGCTGCTCGGTGAGGCGCCGCCCTCCCCCGCCGGCCCGCTCGCGCCCGAGGACCGCCGCGCGGTCGCGCTGCCGCCCGCGATCCCGCTGCCGCGCGCGCTGCAGACGCTGCGCTTCAGCGTCCGCCAGATCGAGTTCGTCTTCCGCTGGCGGCGCGAGCTGGGCGAGACCTTCCGCTTCCGCGGGATGCTCGACGACGAGGTGATCACGATCACCAGTCATCCCGATCACGTGAAGTCGCTGTTCACCGCCAAGCCGGACGACGCGCCGTCGCTGACGGGCGAGTCGCCGCTGCGCCCGATCGTCGGTCCCAACTCGGTGCTGACCGCGATCGGGCCGCGCCACATGCGCCAGCGCAAGCTGCTGCTGCCGCCATTCCACGGCGAGGCGGTCGCGCGCTACGCGCAGATGATCGCCGAGGCCGCCGACAGGGAGATCGACACCTGGCCGCTGCACGAGCCGATCGACCTCGCCTCGCGGATGCAGGCGATCACGCTCGACGTGATCATGGCCGGCATCTTCGGCGTCGAGGGCCTGCCCGCGAAGGGCACGCCGGAGCGCAGCCTGCGCGACACGATCCGCTGGGCGGTCGGGCTCTCCGTGCGCCCCGAGGCGCAGCTGTTCGAGCTGATCAACATCAACCGAGAGGAGGCGGCGGGGCCGCTGAAGAGACTGCTCGCGCACCTCGACAAGCAGATCTACGCCGTCATAGACCACCGTCGCGAGGCCGGCGACGCGGCCGAGCGGGCCGACATCCTCTCGCTGCTGCTGCAGGCGACCGACGAGGAGGGCACGCCGCTGACCGACAGAGAGCTGCGCGACGAGCTGCTGACGCTCGTGCTCGCCGGTCACGAGACGACGGCCAACTCGCTCGCGTGGGCGTTCGAGCGGCTTGTGCGCACGCCGGCCGCCTATGACCGCCTGCGCGACGTCGCGCGCTCCGGCGACGCCGCCTTCGCCGACGACGACGGCTGGATCGAGGCGACGATCCACGAGACGATGCGCTCGCGCCCGGTGATCCCGATCATCGGCCGCCGCGTCCAGAAGCCGTGGCAGTTCGGCGAGTTCGTGCTGCCGGCCGGCTCCTCGGTGCTGATGAGCATCCTGCTGCTGCACCACCGCGAGGACGTCTACCCCGACCCGTTCGCCTTCCGGCCGGAGCGGTTCCTCGGCGTCAAGCCCGGCACCTACACCTGGATCCCGTTCGGCGGCGGGATCCGCCGCTGCCTCGGCGCGACGCTCGCGATGGCCGAGCAGCGCGTCGTGCTGCGCGCGATCGCGCGGCGGACCGACCTCGTCGCCGTCGACCCGGCGCCGGAGAAGGCCCGCCACCGCAACGTCACGATGATCCCCGCCCACGGCGCGCGGGTCGCGGTGACCGCGCGCCGGGCGGGATAGCGCTCCGTTCGGCTCGCCCCGCCGTCGCCGTCGCTCAGGCGGCGGAGATCTGCCCGCGGCGCTCGATCCGGCGCACGGTCGCGCCGCCGAGCGCTTCGGGCGCGCCGCGCAGCGTGTCGGCGTCGGCGAGCGGGCCGAAGCCGAGCCCGATCGTCGCGCTCAGCTCGCTGAGCGGCAGCTGGTAGAGGTTGAACTCGTCGAGCCCGAGCGACTCGACCTTCGCCTCCAGGTCGTCCTGCGTCAGCACGAACCCCTTCGCCTTCAGCGTGCCGCCCTCGACATAGGCGATCACCTTCCAGAACGAGCGCGGCACGAGCACGCCGAGATGCTGGAAGTCGTTGTCCTTGAAGATCGGGCCGCCGAACAGGCTGATGCGCAGCGCGTCGACTCTGACGTCCTCGAAGATCGCGTCCTCCAGCTCGCCCCAGAGACCTTGCTTGCTCGACTGGTTGAAGTCGTCGAGCTGCGGCGTGATGTTGGTGAAGAAGAACGAGTCCTCGTTGGCGCGCTCGGCCTCGGCGCGCGTGCCCCACAGCAGGTCGGCGCGGCGGGCGATGTGGCCGCGGTCGAGGCGGTTGTTGCGGTAGAGCCTGTCGTCGACCTGGAATCTGGGCTCGTAGGCGTCGTCGAGCACGAACGGGATGCCGTCGCGCGAGAGCTGCTTGAGGCCGTCGCCGTCGACGTTCCACGCGACCCAGCGGCAGAACCTGCGCGAGGCGCTCATCGCGAGCGAGAAGTGCGTGTAGTGGCGGACGGTGTTGCCCTCGATCGTCGGGGCGTAGTCGGTGTCGACGTGCGCGACGGCCGCCGGCAGGTCGATGACGTGACCGGGCAGGAAGTCGAGGTCGTAGCCGCGCTGCTCCTCCCTGACGAGGACGGGGCCCGGCACCTCCGGCGCCAGCGGCTCGATCTCGAGCTTTCTGAAGACCGACGAGGCGTAGCAGGCGACGGCGTGCTCGTCGGGGTCGAGCGTCGTCTCGCCGGCGAAGTGGAGACCGAGCATCATGTCGCGCGGCTCGTCTCTGGCGCCGACCGCCATCCACGCCGAGCCGGAGTCGCCGCCCATCGAGATCTCGCCGTTGGCGGCGGGGTGGCCGGGGTCGGGGCCGATCTCGAAGCCGCCGATCTGGTGCTCGACGTCGTCGTCGCCGTAGGCGATCTTCGTGATCGTATGGACGCGCGTCACGATCCCGCGCGTGACCGCGGTCGTGCGGCCGGACTTGACGACCTTGTCGCCCAGCTCCGGATCGCCGAGCTGCCGCACCGCGACGCCCAGCTCCAGCAGCTCGTCGCTCGCCTCGCGGCCGCTGAGGCTGGCGATCGCGCAGTCGCCCGCGAGCCCGACGAAGCTGCGCTCCAGTCTGCCGCAGACGTTGGCGGCGATGCGGTTGTCGTCGAACGGTCCGGGCTGGACGATCGCGTCGCCGAGCTGTCCTTCGGTGCCGTGGAAGACGTGCCAGTTCGACAGCAGGCGGACGGCGCCGGTGACGCGGTCGGCGGCGAGGCAGCCGAGCGTGCCGGCGGTCGACGCTATGTGACCGATGCTGATGCCGGGGACGATCGGGTCGACCCGTCTCTTGCGCTCGGCGACGGCCTCGACGGTGACCGCGACGGGCTGGACGTGGTATTCGCGCTCGATCACGTCGGTCGGCAGCTCGATCCCGTTGACGGAGATCGTCGGCGGGATCGGTCTGCTGATCGCGTCGACCGCCTCCGGCACGACCTTGCTGGCGACCGTGAACTGGACCGCCAGCTCGCCGGTCGAGACCCCGTCTCTGAGCTTGTAGCCCAGCCCCACCGAGGTGATGTTGGGATCTCTCAGATAGGTCTCCGCCACCTGCCGCACGATGGCCTCGGCCGTCGCTCTGTCCGTCAGGACGTTCTCGCCCATGTCGACTCGCTCCTGGTCCCCGAGCTGTCAGTACGGAAACCAGAGTATCCCTCGGCGCGGGGACGGCAAGCGCAGGGCGCGGAGCTGGCGCGCGAGCGCCGGCGTGCCCGCCGCGCCCGGCGCGCAGACGCTCCTACCCCACTTCCAGCGGCAGCTCCGGATCGGCCGTCCACTCGGTCAGCGAGCCGTCGTAGAGACGCACGTCGTCGCGCCCGGTGAGCGCGAAGGCGAAGACGTCGACGGTCGCCGAGATGCCGCCGCCGCAGTAGGCGACGACCGGCTCCCCCGGCCGCGCGCCGGCCGCGCCGAGCGCCTGCTCCAGCTGCGGCAGCGGGCGGAAGCGGTTGCTGCCGGGGTCGACGAGCGTCGCGTGCGGCAGGCTGACGCTGCGCGGGATCCGCCCCGGCCGCGCGTACGAGCTGGGCCCCTCGCCGCGGAAGACCTCCGGCGAGAGCGCGTTGACGAGGCAGGCCGGCGCCTCGCCCGCGGCGATCGCCTCGACGTCGGCGCGCGTCGCGAGCAGCTCGGGGCGCGGGGCGGCCGCGAAGTCCGCGGCCGCGTAGGTCGCGGCCTCCGTCGAGAGCGGCAGGCCGGCCGCCGTCCACGCCGGCAGCCCGCCGTCGAGCACCGAGACCGCGTCGAAGCCGAAGTAGCGCAGCAGCCACCACAGCCGCGTCGCCCACATCGTCGCCTCCTGCGCGTAGACGACGACGTGCGTGCCGGGACCGATCCCGAGCGCGCCGGCGCCGGCGGCGAAGCGCTCGGCGCTCGGCAGCGTGAAGGAGTACGGCGCGTCGGGATCCGACAGCGCGCCGGCGACGTCGGCGAAGGCGGCGCCGGGGATGTGCCCGGCGTCGTAGCCGGCGCGGCCGCTCACGACCTCGTACGGGCCGCCCTCCGGCGGGCGCTGGAGGACCACCGTCGCGTCGAAGATCAGCAGGCCGGGCTCGCCGCGGTGCGCGTCGAGCGTGGCGGCGTCGATCAGGGCGGGCAGGCGCGGCGTGGTGACGGTCATGAAGGTCCTCGCAGATGAATCTCGACTTGTTGAGTCGAGATTAGCGGGCGCGGGCGCCGCGGGCCGCGTCAGCCGCGACGAGAGACACCGGAAACCTGCCCCCCGCAGCGGCAGATATCGCCCCTTCCGCGAACAGGCGGCCGGTGAAACGGTTGGGTGTTCCCGCCTCACCAGGAGGAGGAGCACCATGAAGCACAACCTCGCGGCGCGCATGGCCCACTGGAGCGCCCACCATCGCAAGCTCGCGATCTTCGGGTGGCTCGCGCTCGTGCTGATCGTCTTCGTGGCCGGCAACGCGATCGGCTCCAAGCAGATCTCCGACGTCGACCAGTTCTCCGGCGAGTCGCATCGCGCCGAGCAGGCGCTCGACCGCGCCGACATGCGGCCGACCAGAGAGGTCGTCTTCCTGCGCAACAGAGCGCTGACCGTCAGAGCGCCGGAGTTCCGCCGCGCGATCGCCGAGGTCTCAGCACGGCTCGCGACCGTTCCCCACGTCGAGAACGTCAGATCGCCGCTGACCGGCGGCGGCACCGTCTCCCCCGACGGCCACGCCGCGCTCGTCGACTTCCAGATCGCCGGCGACTCGATCGAAGCGGCCGATCGCGTCGACCCGACGCTCGCCGCCACCGCGGCGGTGCAGGCCAACCACCCGGACTTCGAGATCGAGCAGTTCGGCGCGGCCAGCGCCGAGAAGGCGATCAACGAGACGATCAACGACGACCTCGCGAAGGCGGGCGAGCTGTCACTGCCGATCACGCTGATCATCCTGGTGCTCACCTTCGGCACGCTCGTCGCCGCCGGCATCCCGCTGCTGATGGGGATCACGGCGGTGATAGGTGCGCTCGGCGTCGTCGCGATAACCAGCCACCTGCTGCCGATCGACAGCAACCTGTCGGCCGTGATCCTGTTGATCGGCCTCGCCGTCGGGGTCGACTACTCGCTCTTCTACCTGCGGCGCGAGCGCGAGGAGCGCGCCGCCGGCCGCGAACCGGAGCCGGCGCTCGCCGCCGCGGCGGCGACCTCGGGGCGGGCGGTGCTGATCTCCGGCATGACGGTGATCGCCGCGATGGCCGGCATGTTCCTCAGCGGCGACAACACCTTCATGTCGTTCGCCGAGGGCACGATCATCGTCGTCGCGATCGCGATGTTCGCCTCGTTGACGCTGCTGCCGGCACTGTTGAGCTGGCTCGGCGACCGCGTCGAGAAGGGCCGTGTGCCGCTGCTCGGCCGCCGGCGCCGGGCGGCCGGGCAGTCGCGCTTCTGGTCGGCGCTGGTCGGCCGCGTGATGCACCGGCCCGGACTGTCGCTGGTGCTCGCGGGCGGGCTGCTGGTTCTGCTCGCGATCCCCGCGCTGGGGATGAAGACCGTCAACAGCGGCGTCGACGACCTGCCGCAGGACCTGCCGGTGATCGTCACCTACGACAAGGTCAGAGCGGTCTTCCCGGTCGAGGGCGTCGTCGCGACCGTCGTGGTCGAAGCCGACGACGTGCGCTCGCCCGCGGTCACCGGCGCGATCGCCAGACTGGCGGCGGCCGTCGACCGCTCAGACGCCTTCCTGCCCGGCACCCAGGTGACGTACAGCGCTGACGGGACGGTCGCGCAGATCGACGTGCCGACCGTCGGCAACGGGACCGACACGGCGTCGGTCGGCGCGCTCGACGAGATCCGCGACGAGATCGTCCCGGCGACCGTCGGGACGGTGCAGGGGACGAGCGTCAACGTCACCGGCGACGCGGCCAGCTCGGTCGACTTCAACAACCAGCTCAACGGCCGCCTGCCGCTGATCTTCGCCTTCGTCTTCGCGCTCGCCTTCCTGCTGATGCTCGTCACCTTCCGCTCGCTCGTGATCCCGCTCACCGCGATCGTGCTCAACCTGCTGTCGGTCGGGGCGGCCTACGGCATCCTCGTGCTGATCTTTCAGGACGGCAACCTCGAGTCGCTGATCGGCTTCAGCTCCAACGGCGGCGTGACGAACTGGCTGCCGCTGTTCCTGTTCGTCGTCCTGTTCGGGCTGTCGATGGACTACCACGTCTTCATCCTCTCCCGCGTGCGCGAGCTGCACGACCGCGGCATGCCGACCGCTGAGGCGGTGCGGCAGGGGATCTCGACGACGGCCGGCACCGTCACCAGCGCGGCGGTCGTGATGGTCGGCGTCTTCGCCGTCTTCGCGACGCTCAGCTTCATCGACTTCAAGGAGCTGGGGATCGGCCTCGCGGTCGCGGTGCTGATCGACGCGACGATCGTGCGCGGCGTGCTGGTGCCGGCCTCGATGAAGCTGCTCGGCGACTGGAACTGGTACCTGCCGCGCTGGCTGGAGTGGCTGCCGCGCGTCGGCGCCGAGCGCGACACGACGCCCCCACCCCCGCCGCCGCGCGGAACCGGAGGCAAGATGCCTGTCGGTGCGTAGTGCCCTCAACGGGTAGCCGTAGGAGGCATGCGCAGGATCCCGACGATCGTCAAGCGTGCGCTGGTGTCGTTCTACGACGACCAGATGACCCATCACGCCGCGGCGCTGACCTACTACGGGCTGATGTCGCTCTTCCCCGCGCTGCTGCTGGCGATCTCGCTGCTCGGCCTGATCGGTCAGTACCCGGCGACCTACAACGCGATCATGGGCTACCTGCGCGAGGTCGCGCCGGCCTCGGCGCTCGACCCGCTCGACAGCTCGCTGCGCAGCACCTTCCAGCACAAGGGCACCGCCACGACGACGCTCGCCATCAGCGTCGTCGTCGCGCTCTACGGCACGACCGGCGTGCTGGAGGCGGCGCGGCGGGCGCTCAACGTCGTCTTCGAGGTCGAGGGCGGGCGCAGCTTCCTGCGCCGCAAGACGGTCGACGTGATCTCGACCGTCGTGCTGATGACGCTGATCCTCGTCAGCCTCGTGCTCGTGTTCGTCGGCGGCGGCTTCGCCGAGGACCTGCTCTCGTTCGCCGGCTTCGGACCGGAGGTCGCCGACGTCTGGAACGTCGCGCGCTGGCCGGCCGCGGTCGCCGTCGCGGTGCTCGTCTTCTCGTTCCTCTACTACGTCACCCCCGACGTCGAGCAGCGTTCCTTCCGCTGGATCACTCCGGGCGCGATCGTCGGCGTGGCGCTGTGGCTGATCGCCTCGTGGGGCTTCGCGACCTACGTCTCGCGGGTCGCCGACGTCGGCGCGCTCTACGGCGCCTTCGCCGGCGCGATCGTGCTGGTCGCGTGGATCTGGCTGTCGAACGTCGCGCTGCTGTTCGGCGCCGAGCTGGACGCCGAGATCGAGCGCGAGCACGAGCTGCGCGAGGGCGTGCCGCCGCACGAGACGCTCGACATGCCGGCGAAGCCGGCGTGAGATGCGCCATCGCCGGAGCTACACTCGACAAAGGAGGGCAATGCGGTGGGATCGGTGCGTGAGCGCAGATAGCGCGGTTTGACTTCTCAGAAGTCCCCGCCCCGCGATCCGAAGGCCGCCATGTCCGCATCGTCCACCCGCGCGCTCGCGCCCTACGCACGACCGCGCCTCGACCGGGGCCTCCTCGACGTCGCCACCTCGGTCGTCCCGTACCTGCTGCTGATGGCCGCGATGGTCGCGCTCGTGCCCGTCTTCTACCCGCTCGCGCTGCTGCTCGCCGTGCCCGCGGCCGGCTTCCAGCTGCGCACGTTCATCGTCTTCCACGACTGCGCGCACGGCTCCTTCCTGCCGTCCAGACGCGCCAACCAGTGGCTCGGTCGCGCGGTCGGCCTGCTCGTCTGGACGCCGTTCGCCGCCTGGCGCCACAGCCACGCCCAGCACCACGCCTCCGCCGGCGACCTCGACCGCCGCGGCGATGGCGACGTGCGCACGCTCACCGTCGAGGAGTACCGCGCCGCGCCATGGCGCAGCCGCGTCGCGTACCGCCTGATGCGCCACCCGGCGATCATGTTCACGCTCGGTCCGCTGTACGCGATGGTGCTGAAGCCGCGGATCCCGCTGCGCTCGATGCGGCCGCGGATCCGTCACAGCGTGCTGCTCACCGACCTCGCGATGGCTGCCGTTGCGGCCGGATTCTGCCTCCTCTTCGGCTGGTCGACGCTGCTGCTCGTCCAGCTGCCGATGATCGTGCTGACCGGCGGCGCCGGGGTCTGGCTGTTCTTCGTCCAGCACCAGTTCGAAGACGCCTACTGGGAGCACGCCGACGGCTGGTCCTATGACGACGCGGCGCTGCGCGGCAGCTCCTATCTGAAGCTGCCGCAGCCGCTGCAGTTCCTCACCGGCAACATCGGCCTCCACCACGTGCACCACCTCAGCGCCCGGATCCCGAACTACAACCTGCAGGCGGCGCACGACGGCAACAGCGTCTTCCGCAGCGTGCCGGTGCTGACGCTGCGCCAGGGCCTGCGCGCGACGCGGCTGAAGCTGTGGGACGAGCGCGCGCGCAGACTCGTCACGTTCGCCGAGGGGCGGCGGCTCTCCGCCCCTACAGCGGCTGGCGGATGACGGGGCGCTTGGCGGCGCCCGCCTCGTCGAGACGGCGGACCGGCGTCGTGTAGGGCGCGTTACGGGCGATCTCGGGGTCGCCCTTCGCCTCCGCCAGGATCTCGGCGATCACGTCGGCGAAGTGGTCGAGCGTCTCCTTCGTCTCCGTCTCGGTCGGCTCCAGCAGCAGCGCCTCGTCGACGAGCAGCGGGAAGTAGACCGTCGGCGGGTGGACGCCGTGGTCGAGCAGGCGCTTGGCGAGGTCGAGCGTTCTGATCCCCAGGTCGCGCTTCATCGGCGCGCCGGAGAGCACGAACTCGTGCATGCAGATGCGGTCGAACGCGGCCGGCAGGTACTCCGCCACGCCCGCTCTTCTGAGCAGCGCGAGCAGGTAGTTGGCGTTCAGGACCGCGACCTCGGAGGCCTCTCTCAGCCCCTCCGCCCCGAGCGAGCGGATGTAGGCGTAGGAGCGCACGAAGACGCCGTAGTTGCCCTGGAAGCCGCGCAGCTTGCCGATCGACTTCGGGATGTCGTGCTCGAGGTCGAACGAGCCGTCGTCGCGCTTGACGACCTGCGGCGTCGGCAGGTACGGCGCGATCCGCTCGCTGACCGCGATCGGGCCGGCGCCCGGGCCGCCGCCACCGTGCGGCTGGGTGAACGACTTGTGCAGGTTGAAGTGCACGATGTCGAAGCCCATGTCGCCGGGGCGCGTGATGCCCATGATCGCGTTGAGGTTCGCGCCGTCGTAGTAGAGCGTCGCGCCGACGCCGTGGACGATGCTCGCGATCTCCTCGATGTTGGCGTCGAACACGCCGAGCGTGTTCGGGTTCGTCAGCATCAGACAGGCGACCGACTCGTCAGCCTTCGCGCGCAGGTCGTCGACGTCGACGCCGCCGTCCGGGTTGGTGCCGACCTTGACGACCTCGTAGCCGGCCATCGTCACCGTCGCCGGGTTGGTGCCGTGCGCGGTGTCGGGCGTCAGCACCTTCGTGCGCTGCTCACCGCGGTCCTCGTGGTAGGCGCGCGTCACCAGCAGGCCGGCCAGCTCACCGTGAGATCCGGCGCTCGGCTGCAGCGAGACGTGCGGCATCCCCGCGACCTCGCCGAGCGCGACCTGGAGGCCGTGCATCAGCTCCAGCGCGCCCTGCGCCCGCTCCGGGTCCTGCAGCGGGTGCAGGCGGGCGTTGCCGGGAAGGCCGGCGACGCGCTCGTGCAGCTTCGGGTTGTGCTTCATCGTGCACGAGCCGAGCGGGTAGAAGCCGGTGTCGAGGTCGAAGTTGCGCTTCGACAGGCGGTTGTAGTGGCGCACGATCTCCGGCTCGGAGACCTGCGGCAGCTTCGCCGCCGTCGTGCGGCGGAGCTTCGCCGGGATCAGCTCGTCGAGCGGCTTGACCGGCACGTCGAGCGGCGGCGCGCTGAAGGCGCGGCGGCCCTCGACGGAGCGCTGGTAGATCGTCTTGACCTCGTCGCGCTGCATCGGCAGGCCCTCGATCGGCGTGCTCGGGACGGTGGAGGTGCTCATGCGCTCGCCCCCGCGATGGCGCCGGCGGTGGCTCGCTCGGCCGTGATCGCCCGCTCGAGCGCCTCCGCGAGGCGGTCGATCTGCGCACGCGAGCGCTGCTCGGTGAGCGCGACCAGCAGCCCGTTGGGGTATTCGTCGTAGTCGCGCCCGAGCCGGTAGCCGGGGTTGATCCCCTCGCTCGCCAGCCGCTCGACGACGGCGTCGACGTCAGCGTCCAGCTCGATCGCGAACTCGCGCACGACCGGCGCCTCGTGCAGCAGCTCGACGCCGTCGATCGCGGCGAGCCGCTCACGCGCGTACGCCGTCCGCTGGACGAGCAGCTCACCCAGCTCGACGAGCCCGTCGCGGCCGAGCCACGACAGGTAGATCACGCCCGCGAGCGCGTTGAGCGCCTGCGCGGTGCAGATGTTGGAGGTCGCCTTCTCGCGGCGGATGTGCTGCTCGCGCGTCTGCAGCGTCAGCACGAAGCCGCGGCGGCCGTCGACGTCTGTCGTCTCGCCGGCGATGCGGCCGGGCATGCGGCGGATGTGCTCCTGCGCGGCGGCGAAGAAGCCGAACGAGGGGCCGCCGAAGTCGAGCCGGTTGCCGAGCGACTGGCCCTCGCCGACGGCGATGTCGACGCCCTGCTCGCCGGGCGGCTGGAGGATCCCGAGCGGGATCGGGTCGCAGGCGCAGATCACGAGCGCGCCGACCGCCTTCGCGGCCGCCGTCAGCTCGGCGACGTCCTCGACCGAGCCGAGGAAGTTCGGCTGCTGCAGCACGACGGCGGAGACGTCGTCGCCGAGCGCGGCCTTCAGCGCCTCCAGGTCGGTGACGCCGTCGCGCAGCGGGATCTCCTCGACCGTCTGGCCGTAGCCGTGCGAGAGCGTCTCGAGCGTCGCGCGGCTGTGCGGGTGGACGCCGCGGGAGGCGAGCACGCGCGGGCGGCCGTTCGTCAGCTTCGCGAGGTAGCCGGCCGCCCCGACGGCGCTCGGGCCCTCGTAGACGGAGGCGTTGGAGACCGGCAGCCCGGTCAGCTCCGAGATCGCAGTCTGGTACTCGAACATCACCTGCAGGCCGCCCTGCGAGATCTCCGGCTGGTACGGCGTGTACGGCGTCAGGAACTCCGAGCGGAGGATGATCGAGTCGATCAGCGCCGGCACGTAGGAGTCGTACATCCCGGCGCCGAGGAAGCTGACCTCGTCCTCGGTCGAGACGTTCTTGGCAGCCAGGTCGCGCAGGTGCGCGTACACCTCCTGCTCGGCCATCCCGGCCGGCAGGTCGAGCCCGCGGCCGAGTCGCAGTGCGGCGGGGATGTCGGCGAACAGCGCTTCGATCGAGTCGACGCCGATCGCGTCGAGCATCGCGCGCCGGTCGGCGTCCGTTGCGGAGGTGTACGTGCTCATGTGGCCTCTGTCAGCCCCTCAGCCGAGATCGGCGGTGTAGGTGGCGGCGTCGAGCAGGGTCCCGACCTGGGACGTGTCGCTCAGTCGCACCTTCACCATCCAACCCTCGCCGTAGGGGTCGTCGTTGATCTGCTCGGGCGTGTCCTTGAGGGCCTCGTTGACCTCGATGATCTCGCCGCTGAGCGGTGCGATCACGTCGGAGACGGCCTTCACGGACTCCACCTCAGCGTAGCCCTCCCCCGCCGTCACCTCGGCGCCGACCTTCGGCGGGTCGAAGAAGACGACATCGCCGAGCGAGTCCTGAGCGAACCAGGTGACGCCGAACGTGGCGACGTCGCCGTCGATCTTCGCCCAGTCGTGCTCGGGGTGGTAGAGCAGGTCCTCGGGATAGCTCGCGTCGGCCATTAGTTC
>NZ_JAWSTH010000115.1:0-19137 GCF_033542075.1 Conexibacter stalactiti | reverse complement strand
CACGACGCCGTACCCGGCGACCGCGCGCACGCCGCCGCCGAGGTCGAGCCAGGCGGTGCCGGCAGGTCGGAGCGCGGCGACCTGCTCGGCGCGGCCGGCAGCGCCGCCGACCGGCCGCCCGGCGGCGTCGTCGGCGAGCCGCTGCACGACGAGCCGGCGCAGCGCCGGCCGCAGCGCGGCGAGCCGGTCGAGCGCGATCGAGCGGCCCGCATCCAGCTCCGCGTCGACGAGCGCGTCGAGCAGCTCCCCCTCCTCGCGCAGCAGGCGTGCGAGCGTCAGCACGTTCGCCTCCGCCGCCGGGTGGATCGCCCGGAATGTCGGCAGCAGCTCGTTGCGGACACGATTGCGGGCGTATCTGCCGCCGGCGTTGGTGGCGTCGTCGCGCCAGGCGAGGCCGCGCGCCTCGCAGTAAGCGGTCGTCTGCTCGCGCGTCAGCTCCAACAGGGGCCGCACCAGCCGGCCCTCGCGTGGCCGCATCCCCAACAGCGCCCGCCGGCTGGGCGCGGCGGCGAGGCGGTAGAGGATCGTCTCGACCTGGTCGTCGGCGGTGTGGCCGGCGGCGATCGAGGCCGGTGGCGCACCGCGCGCCCCCGCGTCGCCGTCGCGTGCCGCCGCGACCCGCTCGGCCGCCGCGTAGCGCAGCTCACGCGCCCACGCCTGCACGTTCCCGGCCGGTTCGCCCGCGCGCTCGACGACCAGCTCGACGCCGAGCGCGGCGCACAACGCGGCGCAATGACGCTCGTCGCCGCCGGCCTCGTCGCGCAGTCCGTAGTTGACGTGGACCGCGGCGACGGCGCCGGCGCCCGCGACGCGCACCGCGACGTCAAGCAGGCAGACCGAGTCGCGCCCGCCCGACAGCAGCACGACGACCGGCGCGCCCGGTGCCAGCAGCCCACCGGTCCGCACCTGCTCGACGACGGCGTCGGGATCCATCCCCTGATCCTAGGCCGGGCCGGGGTGCGCGAGGAACAGCTCGGTCGAGTCGCTGAAGCCCTTCAGCCGCACCTCGCCGATCGGCTCGAACAGCAGGTGCGCGCCAGCCAGCTCGACGATCTCACGCGTGACGAGCACCTCTCCCTCCCCCGAGCGCGCCGCGACGCGCGCGGCGAGGTTGACCTCGCGCCCGTAGTAGTCGCCCTCGCGGTAGAGCGTCTCGCCGTGGTGCAGGCCGATCCGCGGCCGCGGCCGCTCGGTGAAGAGCTGCTGGAAGCCGACGGCCCAGTCGACCAGCGCCGAGGCGTCGGCGCCGACGACCATCACCGCGTCGCCGATCGTCTTGATGATTCGCGCGTCCTCCGGCAGCGTCATCTCGACCGCGCCGACGAACCGCTCGACGGCGTCGACCGCCTCCTCCTCGCCGACCTCCTCGGTCAGGCGCGTGTAGCCGGCCAGGTCGGCGAAGGCGACCGCCACGCGCAGCCGCCCGAGGTCGGCGAAGGGGCTCGTGCCGTCGAACGCCGTCTCCATGTGGCCGATCACGTCCTGCTCGACGAAGTGGCGCAGGAAGCGGCGGTGGACGTGGTCCATCAGCGGCGAGGCGATCGGCAGCAGCCCGCGCGCGAGCTGCTCCATCTGCTCGGCTACCTCCAGCCCCGGCACGCCGTCGCGCATCAGCGGCTCGTGCACGTAGAGGTGGAAGAGCCGCACCTCGGCGTCGGCGATCTGCGCCAGCGCCTGGCCGTAGACGCGCACGAGCTGCAGCAGCGCGACGAGCGGGAAGCCGGCGTCGAGCGCGGTCGCGGCGCGGCGCAGCAGCGCCAGCTCCTCGGCCGGGATGTGGTCCAGCTCGCGCGGGACATGGCCGAGCGAGGTCAGGATCCGCTCGACGAGCGCCGGCTCCAAACCGGTCTCGGCAGCGGCCTGCTCGATCCCGACGCCGTCGTCCGGCGCCGGGAACAGCTCCTCGACGTAGCCGAAGGCGAGCCGCCCCTCGTCGCTGGCGCGGCGGATGTCGGCGAGCGAGTGGCCGCGCTCGCGCAGGCGCGCGACGATCCGCGCCTGCGCGGCGGCGGCCGGCGTCCAGGCGCCGCCGGCGGCGAGCGGCACGAGCCCGTCACGGACCCAGCGGCGCAACGTCGCCGGCGCCACCCCGGCGCGACGAGCCGCCTCCTCCAGCGGAAGCGCGGTCGTCTCGTGGCGGACCCCCTGCGTCACTCGTCGCACGGTAACCGCTCGCGCGCGCCAGGCCCATCGCACGCCACACCAGAAATCCGCTGCGTGCGGATTCCGGCGCGAGAAGAAGTAAGGCGGCGGGGCCTCCATGAGGGGACCCCGCCGCCCGCGGGCAAGGCGGCCCGCCGCGCTCGGCCGACGGCGCTCGTTCCGCGAGGCGGTCGCGGCGCCTTGCGGGTCTGCGTCACCCACCGTCGGTCCGCTGGACCGGCGTTCGGGCGGCAGGCCCACTGCTCGGCCTGGTGCCTTGGTTGTGGCACAGACGATGCTCCTGCGCGCCGGAGCTGTCAACGGCGCCGGTCCGAGCGCCGAGGCGCGCGGTCAGCCGACCGCGCCCAGCGGTTTCTCAGACCTTCAGGTGCGGGTATTGGCGCTCGACCAGTTCGACGTATCTCGCATAGACCGGCTTGACGATCGGCATCAGCGCCAGCGCCGCCTTGATGTCGCCGCCGGTCTTGATGCGGCGACGGGCGATCGCCATCGCGATGTTCTCCTTGCCCTGGAAGTACTTGTTCGCGGTCTCGGAGGCCATCTCCATCCGCACCTTCGGCTCCCAGTCGACCTCGTCGCTCCACTCCCAGACGATGTAGCGCCCCTCCTCGTCGGGGGTGGCGGCGCGCACGTTCACGACCAGGTCGAGGTCGTCGAACTCGAACCGCTGCGGCACGTCGGCGTCGCGCAGCTGCGGGCCCATCTCGGGCGTGTCCATCAGTCCGAAGATCTGGTCGATGACCTCGCGGAACTCGGCCGGCGATCTGAAGCTGCTGCTGCCCATCTGAGAAGACCTCCCATTCGACGACGCCCGCCGCCCGGGCACGGATCGGGCGCAGTCTATGCTCGCTGCGCCATGGCGACGACGCTTCACATCCACCCGACCGCCGAGCTGGCGCCGCGCGTGCTGCTGCCCGGCGACCCCGGCCGCGCGCTGCTGCTCGCGCAGTCACTGCTGCAGAAGCCGAGAATGTTCAACCACAACCGCGGGCTGTGGGGCTACACCGGCGCGGCGGCGGACGGCGCGCCGCTGACGATCCAGTCGACCGGGATGGGCGGCCCGAGCGCGGCGATCGTGATCGAGGAGCTGGTGCGGCTCGGCGCCGAGCGGATCGTCCGCGTCGGCTCCTGCGGCGCGCTCGTCGACGGCTTCGCGCTCGGCGACGTGCTCGTCGCGGAGGCCGCCTTCGCGACCGACGGCACCAGCCGCGCGCTCGGCGCCGGCGAGCTGGTCGCCGGCGACGCCGGGTTGACCGCAGCACTCGTGGCCGCGGCGGCGAACGGCGCGGCGGAGGGTGACGGCGCGAGCGGTGCCGCGGCGGAGGCGCCTGGCGCGGACGACCGCGCGCCCGTGCGCCAGGGCGCGGTGTTGACGACCGACCTCTTCTACGACCCCGCCGGCGAGCACGCCGACCCGCCGCCGCGCGACGCGCTGGCGATCGAGATGGAGACGGCGACGCTGTTCCAGCTCGGCGCGCTGCGCGACGTCGCGACCGGCTGCGTGCTCGTCGTCAGCGACCTGCTCGGCCCACAGCGCGGCCGCATCGAGCAGGAGGCGATGGAGGCCGCGGCGATCGCCGCCGGCAAGATCGCCATGACCGCCCTGAGCTGAAGCGCGCGGCGGGCTGCCGCGCGCCCGCGTTCAGGCCGCCGTCGGTCTGGAGGTCACTCTTCTGGCCGTGCGGCGTCTTGCCGCGGCCGCGCGCGTGCGCGAGGCGGCCGGTCTTCTCGCCGCCGCCGAGGTGATCACCGGCTGCGGCGCCGACGGCGTCGCCTGGTCGCCGAGCCGCTCCAGCTGGCTGACGATCGCGTCGAGCCGCTGCTCGATCGCGGCCAGCCGCTGCTCGGCGCTGCCGCTGCCGTCGAGCGCGCCGACCCTCTGCTCGACGCGGTCGAGGATGTCCTCGATCCCTTCCAGCCGCTGCGAGACCGAGCGCACGCGGCGGGTCAGCTTCTCGAGGTCCGCGGCGGAGGGCAGGTTGAGCGCGCCCATCGCGACCTCCTGCGCCGCGGCCGCCTTCTCGCGCGCGTCGAACGCGCGCGTCAGCGCGCCACTCACGAGCGGGCTCTCCAGGAGCTCCTGTGCCAGCCTGCCGAGGGCGTCCTCGCTCTGCTTGGAGATGCGGGCGCGCAGCCCGTCGCTGGACGTCTGGTTCGTCATGTCGTCCCCTGCGGGTCGGGTCGGAGGAAGGCGCCGACTGTAGCGCAGCAATTCCGCGACCAGCACCGGCAAGGAACGTTGCAGTACAGGTGGAGACCAGGCGACCGGCCGTGTGCCGCCCACGCAAACGGGAAGAACCTCAGAACCGCGTCACAGGAGCCCTTCATGCGGCGTTAAACGGCTTGGTTACCCTTGAGCCAGTTTGCCTGTGGTACTCAAGGAGTCGGAGCAGCGCGCCGAAGCTCACGTGCTGCTCCTTTCGTCTGTGGGCACGCCATAACAAACACGCGGGTTCTTCTTTGCAAACGTCCAGAACAGCAGGTAGCTTCCGGTTCGGTCGCCGTCACGGCGGTCGTGAGATGAGGCCGCGCACGCGGTCGTTCGGGAGGAGCTCGTCGGTCCGATGAAGAGAACGAAGCTGCGCATCGCCTCGCTCGCCGCGGGGGCCGCGCTCATCATCGGAGGGCTCACCTCGGCGCCTGCCTCCGCAGACAAGCGTCGCGTCGTCGTCACGCTCGTCGGCGGCAGGGTCGTCACGCTGACCGTCGAGGGGACGCCCGGCGTCCCGATCTCGGCCAGCCAGCTGCCCGACCTCGGCGGTGAGATCGTCGCGATCTCCGAGACGCCGCTGGAGTCGACGACCACGCAGACGACGCCGACGACGCCCGCGACGACGCCGTCGCAGACCACGCCGACGACCCCTTCGACGCCGACGGTGCCGCCGTCGACCTTGACGACGCCGGTCACGACGCCCGGCACGACCGGCACGACGACGACCGTCCCGCCGGTCACCACGCCCGGCACGACGGGCACCACGCCCGGCACGACCGGCACCACCGGGACGACTCCCGGCACGACTGGCACGACCACGACGCCGGGCAGAACGACGAGAACGACGAGAACCACGGAGCAGCCCGACGCGGTCGGCGGAGTCGTCGACCCTAAGGGTCAAGCAAAGGGTGAGGGTTCGGTCCCGAGAACCTCCGCCGGGCAGGACAGCCCCGGCGAGCTGACCGACGCCAACCGCGACGGCACCGTCGAGCCGAACGAGACGCCGGACACCCCGGTCCAGACCGAGGGCGCGCAGCCGACGCCGGACACGCCCGGCTTCACGGTCGCCCCCACGCTCGAGCAGACGCCGGCCGGCGTCCCCAACTTCTTCATCGAGCAGTTCCGCATCCCGCCGTTCCTGCTGCCGATCTACCAGGCTGCCGCGATGCAGTACGGCGTGCCGTGGCAGATCCTCGCCGCGATCAACGAGATCGAGACCGACTACGGTCGCAACCTGTCGGTGTCGTCAGCCGGCGCGCTCGGCTGGATGCAGTTCATGCCCGGCACCTGGGAGGCCTACGGCGTCGACGCCAACGGCGACGGCGTCAGAGACCCGTACAACCCCGTCGACGCGATCTTCGCCGCGGCCAACTACCTGAAGGCCTCCGGCGCCGAGACCGACCTCGAGAAGGCGATCTTCGCCTACAACCACGCCGACTGGTACGTCCAGTCGGTGCTGCTGCGGGCGCGCGTCATCGGCGGCATGCCGGCCGACCTCGTCGGCTCGCTGACCGGTCTCACGCAGGGCCGCTTCCCGGTCGCCGCGCGCGCCACCTACGCCGATTCGATCGACGTCAGAAGAGCGAACAGACGTGTCAGTGGCGCCAACGCGGCGGTCACCGTCGAGGGCGACGCCGCGCGGCGCTCGATCAACGTCTACGCCGCCGAGGACGCCCCGGTCATCGCGGTCAACGACGGCACGATCGTGAAGCTCGGCGAGAACGACAGACTGGGCCGCTTCGTCGTGCTCCAGGACGTCTACGGCAACCGCTACACGTACAGCCACCTCGGCTCGATCGCGGAGCGCCACCCGGTCCCCAAGCCGATCGAGGCGGCCGCGGACGAGCAGGTCGAGGCCGAGCTGGAGCAGCCGGCCGCCGGCGCCCCGACGCAGCCCGCCAGCGACGGCGCGCAGCCGGTCGGCGGCGACACGGACGCCGACGCCGACAGCGGCGGCGTCACCGGCACCAGCGTCACGCCGCCCGCGACGGCCGGCGACACGGACGCCGACGACGCCGGCACGGCGGACACCGCCGCGGCCGACAGAAGAGCCGCCGCGAGAACTCCGGTCGCCAGAGACGGCGCCGACCCGGTCGTCGAGCAGCCCGTCCCGGCGCTGCAGAAGGAGCGGCTGTTCGCCAACCCGACGCGCCCGCAGGCGTACAGCGCCGGCGGCGAGCGTCAGCTGGAGCAGTCGGGCGAGCGGCTGACGACCTTCGAGGGCTACTTCAGCGGTCCGCTGGAGGCCGATCCCGAGGACTACATCCTCAAGCCGCTGCGCGAGGGCTCGACGGTCATCGCCGGCACGATCCTCGGTCGCATCGGCAAGACGCACGAGAGACTGGCCCCGCACGTCGAGTTCACGATCCGGCCGGCCGGCCGCGGCGCGCCGCGGATCGACCCGAAGCCGATCCTCGACGGCTGGAAGCTGCTCGAGTCGACCGCGATCTACAAGAGCGGCAACGACAACGTCTTCGGCAGCGACGGCAGAGGCCCGTCGATCGGCCAGATCCTGCTGATGTCGAAGTCCGAGCTGCAGGCGCGTGTGCTCTCGAACCCGAACATCGAGATCTACCCCGGCGGTCGTGACGACATCAAGACCGGCGCGATCGACCAGCGCGTGCTGGCGACGCTCGAGTTCCTCTCGGCCAGCGGCCTGAAGCCGACGGTCACGTCGCTGAAGGGCAACCACGGTCTGATGACCGCCTCCGGCAACATCTCGGAGCACTCGACCGGCACCGCCGTCGACATCGGCGCCATCAACGGCATCGTGATCACGCCGGCGACGCAGGGCGAGGGCTCGATCACCGACATCACCGTGCGCCGTCTGCTGACGCTGCAGGGCACGATGAAGCCGCATCAGATCATCACGCTGATGCAGTACCCGGACACCGACAACACGCTCGCGATGTCCGACCACGACGACCACATCCACGTCGGCTTCCACGCCGTCGCGCAGCCCGGCTCGCCGAGACTGCAGACGCTGATGAGACCCGAGCAGTGGACGAGACTGGTCGAGCAGCTCGGCGCGATCCAGAACCCTGTCGTGCCGACGACCGTCTCCAGATACGCGACGAAGGACGGCGACGCCAGATAGCGCCCCCCTGGACGAGCGGAAGACCCAGGTCTTCCGCTTCGTCCAGCTCGAGTTCCCGTGGCGTGTCGGTCCCGACGACGGTCGCTACGTCGTGCGGCCGGACGGGCCGGGCAGCGCGCCGACCCACGTCGTCGTCGTCGCGACGCTCGGCGCCGAGCCGCGGCGCCGGCTGCGCCGCCGCTCACGCCCGCGCGACATCGCGCCCGAGCCCTCCCCCACGCCCGTCGAGACCGGACGCGTGACGATCGTCGATGCCCGCCCCGGCGACGGCGCCGCGGCGGAGCGCTGGCTGTCGAGCGCCGGCCTGGAGGCGGCGCAGGCGCCGCTGACGGAGCTCACGCGGCTCGTGCGAGCCCACCGCGCCGCCAGCGCCGATCCCGGCGTCGCGCTGCCGCGCCTCTCGCAGGCGCTCGTCGTGCGCGTCGGCTACGGCGCCGGCGAGGAGGTCGCCGACGGCCGCTGGACGGCCGCGCGCGAGCTGCCGCCCGCCAAGGAGAGCCGCACCGCGAGACGCTCGTCCGCGCTGCGACCGCAGGAGCGGCTGGCGGCCTTGCTCGGCGGCCGCTCGCACCAGCTCGCCTGCGAGGAGCTGACGCTGCGCGCCCGCCACGACCTCGACGACGGTCAGCTGCGCGAGGCCGCGCTGCAGCTGCGCACCGCCTTCGACGCCGCGCTCGCGGAGCTGCCGGCGACGGCGCAGGCATCCCAGCTGGCGCAGCGGATCGAGGAGCTGCGCAGCCTCCGCGCCGGCGTCGCGGCGCTCGCCGACGACGCGCTCGGCGGCGTGCTTGGGCCAGAGGCGACGCAGACGCTGGAGATCGCGCAGAGACGGCTGGAAGCCGCGCTGCGAGCGCGCACGGTCGCGGAAACGGCGCAGGACGGCTGAAGGCGCGCCGTCAGAGCGCTCTCAGAAGCGCTTCCAGTTCTTCGACGACATCGCCATCGAGCTTGGCGACCGCCTCGTCGTCGTAGCGCGTCGGCCCCTGCGTCACGATCGCGACCTCGCCGCCGGCGCGCAGCGTCAGCGCCGGCAGCTCGCCGACAGGCCAGACCTCCAGCGAGGAGCCGACGCAGAGCAGCAGGTCGGCCCGCACCGCGAGCGCCTGCGCCCGCTCCAGCGCCGCCTGCGGGAGGAACTCGCCGAACAGCACGACGTCGGGCTTCAGCGGCCGGCCGCAGTCGCAGCGCGGCACACCCTGCGGGTCCTGGTCGAGTCGCGCCTGCACCTCCTCCAGCGGGTAGGCGGCGCCGCACTCCTGGCACGACGAGGAGGCGATGCTGCCGTGCAGCTCGATCAGCTCGCCGTGCGGGCCGTGCAGGCGGTCGATGTTCTGCGTGACGACCGCGTCGACGAGCCCGCGCCGCTCCAGCTCGACGAGCAGCTCGTGGGCGCGGTTCGGGCGCTTGTCACGCAGCGACTGGAAGCGGTGGCCGTAGAAGGCCCAGAAGCGCGCGGGGTCGCTCCGCCAGGCGTCGACGTGGGCGACCTCCATCGGGTCGACGTTCGCCCACAGACCGGTGCGCGGGGTGCGGAAGTCGGGGATCCCGGATGGCACCGAGATCCCCGCGCCGGTCAGCACGACGACCGATCTGGCGGCGCGCACGCGCGCGGCGAGCAGGGCGACGCCCGCCGCGGCGTCGTCGGCGAGGCGGGCGTCGCTCATCTCATCTGCCCTGGAACTTCGGCGTCCGCTTCTTCAGGAAGGCGCTGATGCCCTCCTTCGCGTCCTCGGAGCCGAAGACGATCGCGAAGGCCCGCTTCTCCTCCGCGACGCCGTCGTCGAGGTCGGGCACGGCCGAGACCTGCTTGATCTGCTCGACCGCCAGCGGCGCCTGGCCGGCCAGCTTGCGCGCCCACGCCAGCGCCGTGTCGAACAGCTCGTGGTCGGGCACGAGCCGGTTGACGAGGCCGAACTCGTAGGCCTCCTCAGCCGACATCGGCTCGCCGGTCAGGTTCATCTCCTTGGCCTTCGCCTCGCCGACGAGGCGCGGGAGCCGCTGCGTGCCGCCGAAGCCCGGGATGATGCCGAGGTTGATCTCCGGCTGGCCGAAGCTGGCCGAGGCGGCCGCGATCCGCACGTCGGTCGCCATCGCCAGCTCGCAGCCGCCGCCGAAGGCGAGCGCGTTGATCGCCGCGATCGTGACCGTCGAGGAGCGCTCGAACGAGCGGAACAGCTCGTGCGCCTCGTCGAGCAGCGCGCGGCCGGCAGCCTCGTCCATCGTCGCGAACGCCTTCAGGTCGGCGCCCGCGCAGAACAGCGCCGGGTTGGCGGAGGCGAAGACGAGCACGCGCACAGCCGGGTCGCCGTCGACCTGCGTCCACACCTTCTTGATCGCCGCGATCGTGTCGGGCGAGAGCGAGTTGGCCGGCGGGCGGTCGAGCCAGGCGATCGCGGTCGCGCCGCGCGTCTCCAGCTTGACCGGGCTGTCGTCCCAGCCGGCGTCGGGGCGCGCGTAGGGGAAGAAGCCCTGCCCGCTCTTGGCTCCCAGCCGCCCCTGCGCGACCAGGCGGCGCAGGATCGCCGGCGGCGCGAAGTGCTCGCCCCACGCCTCCTGCGCGCGCTCCAGCCGGGCCAGGACCGTGTCGAGGCCTTCCTGGTCGGCGCGCGCGAACGGCGGCGGGATCAGGCCGGCGCCGGCCATCAGGCCGAGGTCGATGTCCTTCGTCGTCGCGATCCCCTCTTCGAGCACGAGGCAGGACTCGACGAACGCCTTCAGCTGGAAGCGCTCGACGACCTCCTCGACGCCGGTCGCGTCGACGTCGGAGCGGGCGGGCGCTGCCGCTCCGTGGGTGTAGAAGCCCTGCCCGGTCTTCGCGCCCAGCTCGCCGCGCTCGATCCGCTCCAGCATCCCCTGATGGAGCGGGAAGCGGTCGCCGAAGCTCTCGTTGAGGTAACGGCCGACGTGGCCGACCGTGTCGAGGCCGAGCAGGTCGACGAGGAAGAACGGCCCCATCGGCGTCGCCCTGGCGTCGGTCATCGCTCTGTCGATCGCCTCGATCGGAGCGCCGGTCTGCTCCTGGAAGCGGAAGACCTCGCCGAACGATGAGTTCAGCACGCGGTTGACGACGAAGCCCGGCGCCTCGTCACAGCGGATCGGCAGCTTGCGGATCGCCTGCGCGAAGCTCGTCGCCGCCTGCGTCGTCTCGGGCGAGGTCTCGAGCCCCTCGATCACCTCGATCAGCCGCATGACGGAGGCCGGG
Source organism: Conexibacter stalactiti (assembly GCF_033542075.1). Classification (NCBI taxonomy): domain Bacteria; kingdom Bacillati; phylum Actinomycetota; class Thermoleophilia; order Solirubrobacterales; family Conexibacteraceae; genus Conexibacter; species Conexibacter stalactiti. Next base: position 8,463 of record NZ_JAWSTH010000115.1, on the reverse strand, counting down.
TAGAAGTAGTGGAAGCCGACGACCCGGTCCGGTCGGCTGGTCGCCTCCGCGATCTCGGTGATCGACAGCGCCGATGTGTTGGAGGCGAGGATCGCGTGGCCGGGCGTCACGTCGTCGAGCTCGGCGAAGACGGTCTGCTTGATCTCCATCTTCTCCGGCACGGCCTCGATCACGAAGTCGACGTCGCCGAAGCCGGCGTAATCGGTCGCGCCGGTGATCAGGCCGACGCGCCGCTCCAGCTCCTCGACGGAGAGCTTGCCGGCGTCGACCTGGCCCTGCCAGATCGAGCGCGCCTTCGCGAGCCCCTGGTCGACGAATCTCTGGTCGACGTCCTTCAACACGACGGGGATGTCGGCCGAGGCGATCGTGTAGGCGATCTCCCCTCCCATCGTGCCGGCCCCGACGACCGCGGCCTTGAACACGAACATGCTTGCCCTTCCTCGGGTTGCGGTTGCGCCGGAGTCTATGCCCGCGCGGCCGCTCAGCGACCCAGCTCGGCCGCGAGCCGTTCCAGCGTGCGGCGCAGCGAGTCGCGCAGCGCGCGGCGCACGAACAGCGGATCGGCGAGCACCATGAACGGACCGTTTCTGCGCAGCGCGTACTCCAGCTCCAGCGCGACGCCGACGCCGGCCGCGCCGCCGGCCGGAGGCGCGAAGGCGAGCCGCTGCACGCCGGTCAGGTCGGGGTCGGAGAGCTGCGTCACCAGCTCGGCGCCGGGCTCGTGGCGCAGCACCTTCTCGGTCACCTCGCCGCGGCCGCCGGGGTGCGAGGCCCACACCAGCCGCGCGCCGACCGCCGGCCACTCCGGATCGAGCTCGACGACGCGCTCGAAGCCGTCGACGAAGGCCGTCCAGCCGGCCGGATCGGCCCACAGGCGCTCGACGGCGGCGGCACTCGCCGGCAGCTCCAGCGCCGCGCGTGCCCGGCGCAACTCAGCCCCTCCGCATGCGTTCGTGACTCACGGGGCACGGATGTTCGCAGAGCCACCACCCGGAGGATCGATGTCGACGAAACGAAGACTGACCGCGGCTGCCTGTGCCGCGTTCGCGCTCGCCGCCGTGACCGCGACGACGGCGAGCGCGGCGAGCCCGACGGCGAGCACGCAGGCCGCCGCCTCGGTCGGGCAGACGGCGGTGACGCTGCGCGGCGCAGTCGACCCCAACGGCAGCGCGACGACCTACGCGTTCCAGTGGGGCTCGAACCCGAGCTACGGCCAGCAGACGCCCAACCGCTCCGCCGGCAGCGGGACGAGCGGCAGAGAGGTGTCGTTCCGCCTCAGAGGGCTGACGCCCGGTACGACCTACCACTACCGGATCGTCGCGACCAACGCCGACGGCACGACGGTCGGCAGCGATCGCAGCGTCAGAACCGACCTGCCGCCCGCGACGGCGCCGACGATCCTCAGCACCGCGCCCTTCTCGCCGTACGCCAACAGCGTCACGCTGACGGCGCTCGTGAACCCCGGCGGCGCGGCGGCGACGTACAGATTCCAATTCGGCACGACCAACACCTACGGCGCCGAGACGTTCGCGGCGAGCATTCCCGCGGGGGTCCAGCCGGTCGCGGTCAGAATCCCGCTCAACGGGCTGCAGGAGCGGACGACCTATCACTTCCGCGCGGTCGTCTCGAACCGCAGAGGGACGGTCGTCGGCCCCGACGTGACCTTCACGACCGGGCCGTTCGCGCCCGCGATGATCGGCGCCAGAACGCGGCCCGGCAAGCAGCGCCGGTCACATCCGTACTTCGTCACGACCGGGGTGCTGCGGCTGCCGGCCGGCGTCGGCGTCGCCGACGGCTGCACCGGGATCGTCGGCGTCAGATTCACGAACGGCTCGCGCACGGTTGCGAGCCGGCGCGTGCGGCTCGATCCCGGCCACTGCAGCTACTCGCTGCGCGTGCGCGCCGTGCCGCCGGCGGGGAAGTCGAAGCTGCGCGTGCGCGTGCGCTTCTACGGCAACTCGATCCTCAGCCCGCAGGACGCCCGCAGCTATCTGGTGTCGCTGAAGTAGGCCCCGCGAGTTCCCACGAACGCGGCGCGCCTGGGCGCGCCGCCGTGGAACTCGCAATGCGAAGCACAATGGCAAAAGGCCCGGGGCGGATACCGCGCCCGGGCCTTCGCACTCTCTCACCACATAGGACCGGCAGTTACATGTGCGCGCCTTGTGTGACGCCGCGCACAAAAGTTCCTGCCGGAAGAGTAGCGCGTCCTACGCGTTCGCGGTGGCCGGGGCCTCGGCGCGACGCGGAAGCAGCGTCTCGCGGGCGATCACGAGGCGCTGGATCTGGGCGGTGCCCTCGTACAGCTGCATGATCTTCGCGTCGCGCATCAGCTTCTCGACGGGGTACTCCTTGATGAAGCCGTAGCCACCGTAGACCTGCACGGCGTCGGTCGCGACCTTCATCGCGGCGTCGGCGGCGAAGCGCTTCGCGTGCGAGGAGACGAGCGTGTTGCGCTCGCCGTTGTCGAGCTGCGACGCGGCCTTCCACGTCAGCAGGCGGCTCGCCTCGACGTCGGTCGCCATGTCGGCGATCATGAACTGGATCGCCTGGTGCATCGCGATCGGCACGCCGAACTGGACGCGCTCCTTCGAGTAGTCGATCGCGAACTCCATCGCGGCGCGCGCGATGCCGGTCGCCATCGCGGCGACGCCCGGACGGGTGCGGTCGAGCGTCATCATCGCCAGCTTGAAGCCCTTGTTCTCCTCGCCGATCAGGTGGTCGGCGGGGATCTCGACCTCGGGGAAGGTGATGGTCGCGGTGTTGGAGGCCCGCTGGCCCATCTTGTCTTCCTTCTTGTCGACCACGACGCCCGCGTCACGCGGGACGATGAAGGCCGAGATGCCGCGGTGGCCGGCGTCCTTGTCCGTCTTGGCGTAGACGGTGTAGAAGTTCGCGTAGGTGCCGTTGGTGATGAAGCACTTCGAGCCGTTGATGACCCACTTGTCGCCCTTCTTGACGGCAGTGGTCTTCATGCCGGAGACGTCGGAGCCGGCGTCGGGCTCGGTCAGGCAGAAGGAGGCGAGCAGCGGCGCCTCCGTGAGGCGGCCGAGGTACTCCTTCTTCAGCTCGTGCGAGCCGCCGAGGATCAGCGGCGCCGTCGCGAGGCCGTTGCAGCCGACGGACGTCTGGATGCCGGAGCAGCCCCAGGCCAGCTCCTCCTCGATGACACAACCGTCGAGGTAGCCGAGGCCGACGCCGCCGTACTCCTCGGGGACGTGGTTGTTCATCAGGCCGACTTCCCAGGCCTTCTTGATGATCTCCTCGGGCCAGGTTCCGTCCTTGTCGAGCTCCCAAGCGACCGGGCGCATCTCCTTCTCGGCGAAGTCGTGCGCGACCTCGCGAAGGTTCTTCTGCTCGTCGGTGAGCGTGAAATCGACCACGGTGTATTGCTCCTTGAGGCGGTGCGGTGTTCCGCGGCGGCGCCTTGGCCCCCTGCGGACGACAGATTGACTGGTCAGTCAACGGGTTGTGGCAAGGGTAGCGAACCTCCCCCACGGATCTCAAGAGGGAGCTGGCCGCCTGTCATGTAGCGGTCCTCGTGACGGGGTACCCTCCCGGACATGGCCGAACTCCGCCGCTTCGAGCTGGACGAGCTGCTCGTCCGCCCGGGCACCTACTTCAATCCGCAGACCGAGGTCCTCGTCGTCGTCGACGACTCGCCCGAGATGGACCAGGCCGTCTTCAACATGGAAGACGCCGAGGGCGCCGACTGGGTCCTCGTCTCCGACGAGTCGCCGATCGACGAGGCGGAGCGCGACGAGATGCTCGAACGCTTCCAGGTCAGCTACCACCCCGGTGGGCCCAACTCGATCACCGACGACGGCGACGAGCCCGACGACGAGCTGGAAGAGGACGACCAGGAGGTCGGCCGGGAAGACTAGTGCTTCGCATTGCGAGTTCCGCGCTGTCGCGCGGGCGCGCGCGGGAACTCGCGGTGAGGTTCTAGTTACGCAAAGGCGAAGGCGAGCGCCAGCACGGCGTAGACCGCCAGCAGCTGCACGCCCTCGAACCACGTCGACTCACCCTCGTTGGTGACGTGGTTGGCGATCAGCACCGCAATCAGGAAGGCGCCCAGCTCGAAGCCGTTGAAGACGAGCGCGAGCGGGTTGGGGCCGAGCACGAACGAGCACAGCACCAGCACCGGGATCACGAACAGCGCGATCTGCGCGCTGGAGCCGATCGCGATGTTGACCGCCAGGTCCATCTTGTCCTTGCGCGCGACCAGCACCGCGACCCAGTGCTCGGCCGCGTTGCCGACGATCGCGATCACGATCGCGCCGACGAAGAACTCGGTCAGCCCGATCGACTCGGCCGCCTCTGAGATCGAGCCGACGAGGATCTCCGACATCACGCCGACGGCGACGCCGGCGAGCGCCAGCGCACCGACCGATCTGCGCACCGGCCAGGCCGCGTGGCCCTCGTCCTCGTCGTGCGCCTCGGGCGGGTTGAACAGCCTGCGGTGGGTCTTCAGCGAGAAGACGAGGCCGGCGGCGTAGGAGGCGAGCAGCACCAGCGCGACCGCCAGCGACAGGTGCTCGACGGTCGAGTCGTAGACGATCCGCTCGTCGCCGGGCTTCGGCAGCCCCTTGCCCTCGACCATCTCGAAGATCGCCGGCATGATCAGCGCCGCGCCGGCCAGCAGCAGCATCGACGACTGGGCGCTGGCGGCCGCGCGGCTGAAGGTCTGCTGCTCGCGGCCGATCCCGCCGACCAGCATCGAGGCGCCCAGGACGAGCAGGATGTTGCCGATCACCGAGCCTATGAGCGAGGCCTTGACGACCTCGTGCAGCCCCTTCTCGAGCGCGAACAGCGCGATGATCAGCTCCGGCGCGTTGCCGAAGGTGACGTTCAGCAGGCCGCCGATGCCGGGGCCCGAGCGGGCCGCCAGCTCCTCGGTGGCGCGGCCCATCAGCGCCGCGGTCGGGACGACGCCGAGCGCCGAGGTGAAGAAGATCGCGACCGGCGAGACGCCTGCGAGGTCGAGCACGACCGCGAGCGGGATGAAGGGGACGAGCAGCCACGGCCAGCCGTCGCTGGACAGCACCAGCGAGCGCAGCGATCGACGCTGCTCGTGACGGGGGCTCGACACGGGCGGGAACCTACCCGCCCAGGAGGTCGGCGAAGCGGAGGCGGGGCGTGCCGAGGCACGCCCCGCTCACCGGGTCATCTCGTCAACAGGTCCGCGCACTTCTGCTGCGCGGCGGTGTCGCCGGCAGCGTCGAGGAGGCATCTCTGGTACTCGCCGAGCGCGTCGGCGTCGGCGCCGCCGCCGGCCGCGCCGCCACCGAGGCCGGAGGCGCCGAGCAGGCCGCCGAGGCCCGCGAGCAGCTCGTCGATCGGTCTCGTGTTGGCCGGAGCCTCGATCGTCTGCGCCTCGTTGAGGCCCGTCAGCTCGAAGGTGAGCGACGCCGAGCCGGCTCTCTCGCCCTCCGGCTGGACGCCGGTCGTCAGCTCGATCTTGCGCACCGTCTTGTCGTCGCTGCCGGTCCAGACGTCGATTCTCGGGTCCTTGACCGCTCTCTCGATCTGCGCCCGCGCGTCAGCCGGGATCGAGCTCGGGACCTGGCCGCCGGTCGCGCCGGAGAGGCCCTGTCTGTCGAGCTCGGCCAGCACGCTGTCGATCGAGTCCATCAGCGCGGCGACGTTGACGTCGGCGGTGATGTGCTCGGTGTCGACGCCGCCGACCTGCTCGGTGCCGACGACCTCCGGGTTCTCGATCCAGCTCTGCGGATCGAGGTCGGGCAGCGCCGGGACCGCTCTGTCCTCGGTGCCCGTCTGTCTTCTCGCCATCTCGAGGTACTCGGCCGGCACCTCGTAGGCGCTGCCGTCGAACTCGACGAACAGTCTGTCGCTCGTCGAGATCAGGCCGGCTCTGAAGCCCTGGCCGCTCGCGTCGATGCTCGCGTCGATGTCGAACTTCGGGTAGTCGTCGCCGCCCTGCGACTCGAACGGACCGCCGAGGCTGACGGAGATCTGCTCGCCGCCGTCCTCGCCCGCTCTGATGCTGAGCGCGAATCTGCCGCTTCTGACGTCCTTCGTGCCGGTGAACGTCTCCTCCAGGAGCGTGCGCGCGTCGGCCGTCTCACCGCCGCCGCCACCGCCGCTCGTGGTGGTCGACGAATCGTCGTCGCTGCCGCAGGCCGACAGCGCGAACGCGGCGACGATCGCGAGCAACAGCGCGACAACGGCGCGTGCTCGGTGTTCCAGGACACGATGGTTCACGTGCAATCTCCTTCTCACTGGTGGCGGCGGGCGGCGGCGAGCGTAACACTCGGGTACGTGCGTTCCGTGCCCGTGCTGTGTCTTTGCATCGTCGCAGGTGCACTCTTTTCAGGTTCCGCTTCGGCTTCCTCCAGCAAGGTGCTGGTGATGGACGAGCAGGGCCGCGTGCACGAGCGGATCGACCGTGCGCTGCCGCCCGTCGGCAGCCCGCTCGCCGATCTCCCCGCCCCGCGTCAGTTCCGCGCGGCTGCCGCCCGCGCCGCCAGCCCGGCGGCGAGAGCCCGCCTGGCCCGCAGCAGCAGCCCGCGCGCCCGCCGCGCGGCCGCCCGCACGGTGCGCGGCGAGCTGAAGAAGCTGGAGCGCGGCGGCGAGATCACGGCGGCGCAGCAGACGGAGTACCGCGCGATCTACGACGACGCGCTGCGCTTCCGCAGCCGCCTCACCGGCAGCCGCGGCGACGCGCTCCAGGGCGTCCTCAACAACACCAACTTCATGGCCGGCCGCGGTGACCTGACCGCCTCGCGCCTGCCGGCGATCTTCACCACGCTGAGACGCAACCGCGACTGGTGGGCGACCGGCCGGCTGCTCTCCTACGGCGAGCGCGTCGAGTTCAACGACAGCGAGCTGGTGTGGCAGTACTACCCCGGCGAGGGGATCCAGCTGCAGGTGCTCGGCACCTTCGGCAAGGGCAACGGGCTGTGGATGGCCAAGGACGACCGCAGACTCGCCAACCTGCTCGACGAGATGACCGAGCTCGCCTCCACGCGCGGCGGCGCGCTCGCCTGGGAGTACTACTTCTACTTCGGCGGCGGCCGCCCGCCGTGGGCGAGCGCGATGGCGCAGGCGACCGGCGTGCAGGTCTTCGCGCGCGCCTCGCAGCTGCTGAAGAAGCCGGCCTACCTGAAGACGGCCGAGAAGGGGATCAAGCTGTTCGGCGTCGACGCGACGACCGGCGTCAGCACGAAGACGAGCGCCGGGCGCCGCTTCCTGCTCTATTCCTTCTCCCCCAGCCAGCAGGTCCTCAACGGCTTCGTGCAGACGCTCGTCGGGCTCAACGACTACTGGGAGATCTCCGGCGACGCCCGCGCGCGCAAGCTGTTCCAGGCCGGTGAGCGGCAGGCGCGGCTCGACCTCGCGGCGACCGACACGGGCGCGTGGTCGCTCTACCAGGTCGGCGGATCCGAGGCCGACCTCAACTACCAGACGCTCGTCACCGACTTCATCCACAACCTCTGCGACCGCGCCGAGATCGCCTTCTGGTGCAGAGCCGACGCTCGCTTCAGAGGCTATTTGAAGGAAGCGCCCGAGCTGGAGCTGCTGACCGAGCGCGTGCGCGGCGGCTCGACCTCGCTGGTGCGCTTCGAGGTCTCGAAGATGTCGAAGGTCGGGCTGACGATCACCCGCTCCGGGAGCACGTCGCTGTCGACCAGCGTGACCGTCTCGCGCGGGCCGCACGGCTACGCCTGGAAGGTCCCCAACAGCCCCGGCACCTACCAGCTCGTGCTCAGCGGCACCGACCTCGCCGGCAACGTCGGCCGCACCACCGCCACGATCACCGTCACCGGCAAGGCGCGCGTGTAGCGCGGACCGCCCGCGCGTAGAATCGCGGGGGTGGCCGATGAAGCGCGCAAGACGTGGGTGGCCGGCGTGCCGGGCCGGAGGCTGAGCGGATGCTGACGCGCCTGGCGAAGGCGTGGCGCGGACTGGCGCCCGAGGGGCGGATGGCGGCCGGCGCGGCGCTGCTGCTGTTCCTGACGATGTTCCTGCCCTGGTACCAGCTCAACGCCGTCGTCAGCGACAGAACCGGCGGCAGGCTGTTCGGCGACAACATGAACGCGTTCGGCGTCTTCTCGTTCGTCGAGGCGGCGGTGCTGCTGGTCGCCATCGCGGTGCTGTTCCTGCTGTTCGCGCGTGCCGAGGGCCGTGCCTTCCACCTGCCCGGCGGCGACGGCACGATCGTGATGATCGCTGGCGGCTGGACCATGCTGCTGCTCGTCTGGCGGCTGTTCGACAAGCCCGACGTCGACGGCGGCGCGGTCGGCAACGTCGGCATCCAGTGGGGGATCTTCTTCGCGCTCGGCGCCGCCGGGCTGCTGACCTACGCCGGTGTGCGGATGCGCGCCGCCCACCGCCCCGAGCCGGCCAACCCGGCCGAGGTCGGCGCCGAGGAGCGCGCCGCGCGTCGCCGCCGGCCCCGCCCCGCGCCCGGCACCGAGGTGACGCGGCCGCTGCCGGCCGATC
>NZ_JAWSTH010000114.1:0-20309 GCF_033542075.1 Conexibacter stalactiti | reverse complement strand
CCCGCGGCGGTGACCGCGGGCGCCGTCGCGCGACGCGCGGCGCGCGACGCCGTGCCCGAGCTACGCCGCGGCGCCGGCCAGCGTGATGCCGGCGTGCGCGGCCAGCCGCTCGATCGCCGCGTTGACGGCGGCGGGGTCCTCGATCGGGCTCATGTGGCCGGAGCTGGCAAGCTCGACTCGCTCCGCCAGCCGCGGCAGCGCCGCCGCCATCCGCTCGACGTGCGGCGGCGGCGTCAGCCGGTCGCGGCCGCCGCCGAGCACGAGCGTCGGCACCTTCAGGTCGCCGAGCGCGTCGACGAGGTCCAGCCGCGACATCGTGCGGCCGAAGCCGGCGCGCACGTCGCGCCGGCACTCCAGCACCATCTCCTGGCAGAAGGCGACCTGCGCCGGCGTCGCCGACGGCGACAGCGCGACGTACTGGACAGCCCGCAGGCTGATCGGCGAGGCCGGCGGCAGCGGCGCGCTCGCGCTCAGGAAGATGCCGCCGGCGATCGCCTTCGTGCGTCTCATGCCGGACGGGAGCTTCAGGATCAGCGCCTCGTCGATCAGGTCGCCGAGGCCGGTGTTCAGCAGCGCCGCGCCGGCGACGCGCGCCTCCACCTCGCGCGGGAAGCGCGCCGCCCACGCGACGATCGACATCGCGCCGAGCGAGTGGCCGGCGAGCAGCGCCTTGCGGCCGTCGGGGACGGTCGCCTCCAGCACCGCCTGCAGGTCCTCCGCGAGCGCGTCGGTCGAGAAGTCGGCGTCGACGGGGTCGCCGCTCTCGCCGTGGCCGCGCAGGTCGTAGGTGACGATCCGGAAGCGGTCGGAGAGCCCGTGCAGCTGCGCGTTCCAGAAGCGGTGGGCGCAGGTCCAGCCGTGCACGAGCACCAGCGGCGGCGCGTCTTCGGGACCGAACAGTTCGACGGCCAGGCGCGTGCCGTCGCGCGAGACGACCTCGAGCCGCTCCCCTCTCGGCACGTCGAACAGGAGGTCGTGCGCCGGGTCCTGCTCGATCCGGCGCAGGTCGCGCTGGCGCGCCGCCTCCCACACCGCGACGGTCGCGCCGACGCCAAGCACCGCGCCAGCCTCGACCCAGCGGCGCGAGCCGCCCCACTCGTTGCGCCGCATGCCCTTCGATCTCTTCTGCTCGCCCATGGCCTTCATCACATCACGCCCCGGTGACGTGCGGCGTCGGTCGCGGCGCCGACGGCGCGGGACGGCGGACCGCCGCGGGCGCGGTGCCGCCGGCGGCCGGCGGCTCGCCCTCGGCGGCGGCCGACAGCCGCCGCAGCGCCCACGCCATCAGCGCCAGCAGCGACAGCGTGATCAGCCCGACGACGGCGTAGGCGATCGCCCACAGCCAGCCCTGCGCCTCCTTCTGCTCGCGCTGGAGCAGTCTGTGGTCGGCGACGAAGGTGCGCGTGAACTGCGCCGGCGCGGCGACCTCCGGGGCCGGGATCGCGCGATCCTCGGGCAGGAAGATCGGGACGCCGCTGAGCGTGTTGCCGCGGTGCATCCGGATCAGCGCCTTCCAGCTGCCGTGGACGGGGATCGGCTGCGTCGTGCGATAGACGCCCTCGCTGACGCGCTCGAGCCGGTCGACGACGAAGCCGTCGCCCTGCCAGGCGGTCGCGGTCAGCCATTCGGCGTCGTCGGCGGCGTCGGCCGGGATCATCCGCACGGTCGCCTCGACCTCGCGCTGCGGGGCCGGGCTGACGTCGGTCAGCGTCACCTGCGCCTGGACGTTCTCGACGCCGGGCTTGTAGAGCGCGACGGCGATCAGGACGCTGGCGCCGAGCGCCGCGACGAGCGCGGCGCGATCGAGGCGACGGTCGTGGTCGCGCCGCTCGACTGCCAGCCGGTCGCCGATCCAGGCGCCGATCAGCGCGCCGGCGACCGCGGTCGGCAGGCCGTAGAGGATCGCCTCGGGCAGCAGCTGCGACGGCCACGGGATCGGCATCCAGATGTGCGTCCAGCCCCACTCGGCGGCGAGGCCGACGGTGCCGATGCCGATGCCGCTGGCGAGCCCGAACGCGAGCGGCTTGCGCAACAGCGGCGCGCGCAGCGCGATCGCCTCGACGACCAGCGCCTCGACGACGAAGAGCGGGAAGTGGGGCGTCGTCTGACCGAGGATCGGCCCGACCGTCAGCGCCAGCAGGCCGCGCACGACGAGGAAGAAGGCGACCGCGCCGAGCGCGGCGCCGCGGCCCGCCCACAGCCGCACGGCGACGAGGCCGGCGCCGGCCGCGAGCATGATCAGCAGCGGCTGGAAGACGAAGCGGAACTGCGGCACGCCGAAGTCGAACTCGGCCTGGAAGGTCGAGAGGCCGAGCAGGAAGGCGCCGCAGAGCGCGACGCGGCGGGTCAGGTAGACCCAGCCGGGCTCACTGGCCGGTCGCGCGAGCGTGGCCGGATCGTGGATGCCGGGCGCGATCCGATCGAGACGATCAGGCTGGTCGCCTTTGAGCTCGATCGGATCGTGTCCGGCGCCGCGAGACGGTTCGCTCACGCGACCGGTCGCGCGCTGACCTTCGACGAGCAGGACCGCCATGCCGACGAGCGTCAGCGAGGCGCCGCCGATCAGCATCAGGTGGGTCGGGCCCCACAGCGTCACGTCCTGACCGAAGAGGCGGTGCCAGACGTCGTCGAGCGGGAAGCCCATCAGCGCGAAGCCGGCCGAGGCGCAGACGAGCAGGCCGCCGAGCGGCGCGTACCAGCCCTCGCCGAGTTGGATCGACGACGCGCTCGGCTTGCCCTCCGGCAGCACGATCGCGACCACGCCGGCGGCGAAGATGCCGAACAGGCCGCCGAGGATGAAGTAGTGCGCGGGGTTCGCGAGCGGGCCGGCGTCGCGGCCCACGTCGATGTGGAGCGAGATGTCCCAGTACATCCCGAAGACGGCGGCCAGCAGCGAGATGCCTGCGATCGCCGAGGGCAGCGCGACCCAGCCGGGCAGGCCGCTGCGGCGCTCGGCGAAGCGCGCCAGGTTGCCGAGCAGCGCGACGCGGCCGCTGCGATGGCCGAGCCCGAGCACGAGCAGGCCGATGGTGAGCACGAGCGCGCCGGTGGAGGCGATCAGGATCTCGTCGACCGCGGCACCGCCGGCCGGCTCTTCGATGACGGCGAACATGACGTCATGCTACACCGATCGATGTCACACCTAACCGTGCGATGCCGCACACGAGCCGCGACGACTGCGGATCTGCACACACAGGAGGTGCACAGATCCGCGGTCATGCGGGGTTCAGGCGGTCGCGAGCACCGCCACGCGGACCGCAAGCGGCTGGCCGTCGACGTCGGCGGTGGCCTCGTCGCCGTTCAGCGACTCGTAAACGATCGCCGTCGCCAGCGTCTCGCTCGCGACGTACGCCTCGTGCTCGCGCGCGGCCAGCAGCAGCTCCTCGCCGCCGGCGAGCCGCAGCTCGATCCGGTCGGTGACGGCGACGCCGGCCTCTCTGCGCTCCGCCTGCACCGCGCGGACGATCTCGCGCGCCCAGCCCTCGCGCTTCAGCAGCGCGTCGAGGTGGGTGTCGATCGCGACGACCAGGCCGAGCCCGTTGCCGCGCGAGGAGAGCACGAGCCCCTCGCGCGGGACGCGCCGCACGACGAGGTCGTTCTCGGCCAGCGCGTACGTGCGCGGCGGGTCGAGCAGGTCGGAGGGATCGCCGACGCGGACCGTCAGCACGCCATGCTCGCGCAGCGCCTGCAGCGCCTCGTCGCCGTCGCGCGTGCGCAGCGCCGTCACGATCGCGCCCATGTCGCGCCCGCAGCGCGGGCCGAGCCGCTGCAGGTTCGGCAGCACCAGCGGCCGCTCCAGCGCCAGCTCGTCGGCGACGACCTCGACGCGCTTGACGTTCAGCTCGCGCGCGATCAGCGCGCTCATCCGCTCGACCGACTCGCGCCCCGCTCTCGCGCCGCAGCAGACGATCACGCGCCCGAGCGGCTGGCGCACCTTCAGCTTCGATCTGCCGCGCGCGTCGCGACCGAGCTGGATCGCCTCGGCGGCGTAGGCCATGTCGCGCTCCAGCCGCTTGTCGACCAGTCTCGGATCGGCGACCGGGAAGTCGCACAGGTGGACCGATCTCGGCTCGGCGCGGAAGACGCCGTTGACGCCGCCGACGAGGTTCTCGTACAGCTCCTCGGCCGCGAACGGCAGTGCCGGCGCGAACAGCTTGACCGTCGTCAGCAGGCACTCGCGCAGCGTCGCCAGCGCCGGCGCCGCCGTCTTGCTGTCCCAGAAGCGCGGACGCGACAGCCGCACGTACCAGTTCGAGAGGTCGTCGAGCCACTGCAGCAGGATCTGCGTCGCGCCGTGGGCGTCGAAGGCATCGACCCGCTCGCGCACCTCCGCGACGACCCCCTGCAGGCGCGAGAGCGCCCAGCGGTCGAGCTCGCAGCGGCGCGCGACCGGCGGCGCGGCGGCCGCCGCGCGCGCGTCGAAGCGCTCGATGTTCGCGTACAGGACGTAGAACGAGTACGTCGACCAGAGCGGCATCAGCACCTGCTTGACCGCCTCCTCGACCGCGTCCTTGGAGAAGCGGTAGCCGGCCCACGGCTGCTGCGAGGCGAGGTAGTACCAGCGGAAGGCGTCGGCGCCGTGGCGCTCCAGCACGTCCCACGGGTCGACCGCGTTGCCTCTGCTCTTCGACATCTTGTGGCCGTCTCTGTCCTGCACGTGGCCGACGCAGACCGCCGTCTGGAACGGGATGTCGTCGAACAGCAGCGTCGAGACCGCGAGCGACGTGTAGAACCAGCCGCGCGTCTGGTCGATCCCCTCGCATATGAACGACGGCGGGAACTGCGCTCTGAACTGCTCCACGCCCTCGAACGGGTAGTGGAACTGCGCGAACGGCATGCAGGCCGAGTCGTACCAGGTGTCGATCGTCGCTCTGACGCGGTGCATCTCGCCGTCGCAGCCCTCGACCGAGCAGCCCCACGAGACCTCGTCGATGTACGGCCGGTGGAGGTCTCTCGGCAGCTCGCCGGCGAGCTGGCCCAGCTCCTCGATCGAGCCGACGCAGTGGCGCGCGTCGCAGGTCGCCGACGAGCACTCCCAGATCGGCAGCGGCGTGCCCCAGTAGCGGTCGCGCGAGAGCGCCCAGTCGACGTTGCCCTGCAGCCAGTTGCCGAAGCGGCCGTCGCGCACGTGGCCGGGGCGCCAGTCGATCCGCTGGTTCTGTCTCAGCATCTCGTGGCGCTGGTCGCGCGTGGCGATGTACCAGCTCTCCTTCGCGTAGTAGAGGAGCTTGGAGTCGCAGCGCCAGCAGTGCGGATAGGAGTGCGTGTACGGCGCCGCCTCCAGCAGCTTGCCGGCGGCGCGCAGCGCCTCGACCACTCTCGGCGACGCGTCGCCGACGAACTCGCCCTCCCAGCCCGCGATCCGCTCGTCGTAGGTGCCGTCCTCGCGGACGGGGTTGACGAGCGGGATGCCGTGGCGCTCGCAGAGGACGAAGTCCTCCTCGCCGAACGCCATCGCGGTGTGGACGAGGCCGGTGCCCTTGTCGAGCGTGACGTGCTCGGCCGACAGGACCGAGTGGCTGCGCGGCCCGTGGTCGGTCAGGTGCGGGAAGGGCGGCTCGTAGCGGGCGTCGACGATCGTGCGACCGGGGAAGCGGTCGAGCACGGTCACGCCGTCGCTGCCGAGCGTCGCCTCGACGCGCTCCTCGGCCAGCACGTAGACCTCGCCGTCGCGCTGCGCGCGCACGTAGCGCACGTCCGGATCGATCGCGATCGCGCAGTTGGCGAACAGCGTCCACGGCTGCGTCGTCCAGATCAGGAACGAGTCGCCCTCGCGCAGCGGGCCGCGCCGCTCGCTCACGGGCAGCTTGACCGTCGCGGTCAGGTCCTCGGTGTCCTGGTAGCCCATCGCGACCTCGTGCGAGGAGAGCGCGGTGCCGCAGCGCGAGCAATACGGGACGACCTTGTGCCCCTCGTAGATCAGCCCTCTGTCCCACAGCTCGTGCAGCGACCACCAGACCGACTCGATGTACTCCGGCGTGCCGGTGCGGAAGGCCCCTTCGAGGTCGATCCAGAAGCCGACCCGCTCGGTCATCCGCTCCCAGGCGCCGATGTAGTGGTCGTTGGACTCGCGGCAGCGCTCGTTGAAGGCGGCGATGCCGTACTCCTCGATCTCGCGCTTGGAGTCGAAGCCGAGCTGCTTCTCGACCTCCAGCTCGACCGGCAGGCCGTGGCAGTCCCAGCCGGCCTTGCGCGGCACGTCGTACCCGCACATCGTGCGGTAGCGCATGTAGAAGTCCTTGAACGACCGCAGCAGCACGTGGTGGGAGCCGGGGTTGCCGTTGGCGGTCGGCGGCCCCTCGATGAACGAGAAGACCGGCCCGCCGGCGCGCTGCGCCAGCGCCTGCTCGAAGGTGCGCTCCTGCCGCCAGCGCTCCAGGACCCGTTCCTCGATCTGCGGGAAGTCGGGTCGCTTGTCGACCGGCCGGTGCGGCTCGCGCATGATTTCAGCCCCCTGTCAGCGTGAGTTCGACGCGCTTGTTGATCTTGCCCTTGCTCTTGTACGAGGGGAGGGCGATCCTGCCCACCTCCCGCGTGTTGGCGACGTGCGTGCCGCCGTCTGCCTGCAGGTCCAGCCCCTCGATCCCCACCACGCGCACGACCGTGATCGAGGGCGGCAGCAGGCTGACCTTGTTGCGGATCAGCTCGGGGTCCTTGTCGGCTTCGGCGCGCGGCAGGAAGTCGACGCGCGTCGGCCGCGCGGCGACCACCTCGGCGTTGACCTTCTCCTCCAGCTCGCGCACGAACTCGCCCGAGAGAGCGTCGAACTCGAAGTCCATCCGCCCCCGCAGCGGCTCCATGTTCGCGCCGGTGACCTTCGCGCCGTAGTCACGCCAGACGACGGCGCAGAGGATGTGCAGCGCCGTGTGCGTGCGCATCAGCTCGTAGCGCCGCCCCCACTCGACCTCGCCCGCGAGGTCGGCGCCGACGGCCGGCGCCGCTCTGTCGAGCAGCGTCCAGACGCCGGCTGCCGGGAAGGCCGGGTCGCTGTCGTCGCGGGCGAGCTTGGCGCCCGTCACCTGCCAGAGGTCGTCACCGTCGCGCAGCGTCCCGTGGTCGGCCGGCTGCCCGCCGCCGCCCGGGAAGAGCGCGCTCCCCTCCAGCTGCACCGCGCTCCCCTCCGCGCGCACGACCCGCGCGGAGAAGGACCGCTGGTAGGCGTTGACCTGGTAGGGCGGCGCATCGGCCGGCGCGCGGGAGGCGACGGGCTGGGCGGCGGTCGTCTCAGACAAGGCCGACGCTCACCTCACCGAGCCGGTCGAACGTCGCGTACGCCGTCTGCCCCTGCGCGATCGGGACCGCGCGCGAGACGGAGCCCGGCATCACGATGTCGCCCGGCTCCAGCCGCTCGCCCTGCTCGGCGAGCGTGCGCGCCAGCCACGCGACCGGCTCAGCCGGGTGACCGAGGACGGCGTCGCCGCGGCCGCGCACCAGCTCCGGGCCGACCGCCAGCGAGACGCCGAGCGTCTCCGAGCGGATGTCCTCGGCCGGCTCCCAGTCGCCGATCACGCACATCCCGGAGGAGGCGTTGTCGGCGACCGTGTCGACGATCCCGATCCGCCAGTCGCTGATGCGCGAGTCGATGATCTCCAGCGCCGGCGCGAAGGCGTGCGTCGCCTCCAGCACCTCCTCGCGGGTGACCCCGGGGCCCTCCAGCGGCGACTTCAGCAGGAAGGCGATCTCGGCCTCCACGCGCGGCTGGATGAAGCGCGAGGCGCGCAGCTGCGCGCCGCTGTGGACGACCATCGACTCGAGCAGGTAGCCGGAGTCGGGCTGGTCGACGTTCATCATCTCCTGCATCGCCTGGCTGGTCAGGCCGACCTTCCAGCCGCGCAGCTCCTCGCCCTCGGCGTTGCGCAGGCCGCGGCCGATCGTCTGTATCCGGTAGGCGTCCCACAGCGTCAGGTCCGGGAAGGTCGAGCTGAGCGGCTCGATCGCCTCCCCGCGCAGCTCGGCATGCCACAGCAGCCGTGCCAGCGCCTCGTGATGCGGTGTCAGCTCCGCCGCTTCCAGCAGCGCCGGACGTGCCCCGTCGAACGTGCGTGTGATCGTGCGCGGCGTCATGGCCGGCCCCCCTCGATCTCGTCGTCCTGCTGTTCGAGCCGCTGTTCCTCGACAGCGTCCCGCAGTGCCATCGCGACCTCGAGGATCACGTCCTCCTGTCCGGCGATCACGTCGCGTCTGCCGAGCGCGAAGAAGACGTCGCGCGGATCGATGCCGAAGTCTCTGGCGATCCGCCGCACCGGCTTCGAGTAGCCCGAGAAGACCCCGGCGAGCCCGCTGACGATGCCGACCGAGTCGGTGTGCGGCAGCTGCTGCACGAGGTGCTCCTCCGCCAGGTCGGCGGCGTCGAGCACCTTGTAGAGGTCTATGCCGGTGTCGTGGCCGAGCTCGGCCAGCACCGCGACGAGCACCTCCAGCTCCGTGTTGCCGGCGCCCGCGCCGAAGCCGCGGGCGGTGCCGTCGACGATCGTCGCGCCGGCGTCGACCGCCGCGACCGAGTTGGCGACCGCGAGGCAGAGGTTGTTGTGGCCGTGGAAGCCGATCGCGATCGACGTCGCGTCGACCATCCGGGCTATCCGGTCCTGCAGGTCGTGTGTCAGGAAGGCGCCGGCCGAATCCATCACGACGACGCCCTGCGCTCCGTATGCCTCCATCTTCTGCGCCTCTTCGCAGAGCTGCTCCGGCGTCGCCATGTGACACATCATCAGGACGCCGTACACCTCCTTCTCGCGCTCGCGCAGGTAGGTGATGTGGCGTTCCGTCAGGTCGGCCTCGGTGCAGTGCGCGCCGACGCGGAAGACGTCCACCCCGACGTCGATCGCGACGTCGAGGTCGCGTGTCATCGTCGCGAAGCCCGGGATCCCGAAGGCCCCCAGCTTCACGTCCGACAGCTCCTCGCGGGCGATCCGCAGCATGTCCTCGTCGCTCAGGAGCGCCTCGCCGACCTGCAGCGAGGAGGCCCCGAGCCCGTTGCCGTGGCCGACCTCCACGATCGCGACTCTGGCGGCGTTGGCCGCGGCCGCGTACCGGCGGATCTGCTCCGCGTTCAGACGATGCTGGACGGCGTGATTGCCGTCCCGCAACGTCGGATCGCTGATCAAGATCTGTGCCATACGACTGGTTCCCCCTTGTTCCCCCAAGAACCGTCAGTTGCCATTCGCCGCGGCACCGCTTGTGATGACGCGCGCGTTCTCTTCGGCGGCAGCGACCGCCGCGCAGGTGATGATGTCCAGGTTCCCGGCGTACGCGGGCAGGTAATCGCCCGCGCCGGCGACCTGAACGGTCATCGCGATCCGTCCGTTCTCGTGCAGCGGCGCGACGACGAGCCGGTAGCCCGGCACGTACCGCTGTATCCGCCCCACCATCTCCTCGACCGCCTCCGTCAGTGCCGGCAGGTCGACCTCGTCGGCCTTCGCGAAGACCGTGTTCTGCATCATGATCGGCGGCGTCGACGGGTTGACGAGCAGGATCGACTTCGCTCGCCGCACCCCGCTGAAGTGACTCAGCGCAGCCTCGGTCGTGGCGAGGTACTCGTCTATGTTCACGCGCGTCGCCGGACCGACCGACTTCGACGCGCTCGTCGAGACGATCTCGACGTAATCGACGTGCGGATGCGTCTTCATCACGCAGTGGGCCAGCGGCACCGCCGCCTGCCCGCCGCACGTCACCATGCAGAGGTTGGGCTGGCCGACGCAGTCGGCGAGGTTGAGCGCCGGGACGCACATCTTCCCGAGCTTCGCCGGCGTCAGGTCGATCACCGGTATCCCCAGCGGCTGCAGCGCCGCGTAGTGGCGCTTGGCGTCGGTCGCCGAGGTCGCGTCGAAGACGAGGTCGAAACGGTCGGGCTCCTCGAGGAAGGCGTCGATGCTGCGGTCAGAGGTCGGGACGCCCAGCTCCTGGGCGCTGCGTATCCCCGCCGATCTGCTGTTGCGCCCCGCGAACAGCGCGCACTCCAGCAGCTCCGAGCGCTGCACCTTCAGCAGCAGGTCCGTGCCGATGTTGCCGGTGCCTATGATCCCGACGCGCAGCTTGCCGCCGTCGCGCGAGCCGGCCAGCCGCAGGCGCGGACGCGGCGGCTCGCTGCTCGTTCTCGTGATCGCTGACGCTTCCATCCCCTTCTGCCCCTTTCACCCCCTACGAGGGGAGTGTTCCCTTCTCGACCAGGATTCCGAGGAACGGACAGTGGTCGCCCTCGACCTCGTGGCAGATCAAGCGGTGCTTGACCCCCGCGGGGATCGAGATCGTGGCGGGCGAGTTCAACTCGATCGCGTCGTCCTCGGTCTCGACGGTGAAGCGCAGGCCCGGCGTCGCGACGAGGTACAGCTCGTCGTGGTCGTCGTGCACGTGGAGATCGGCGTGCGGCGCCCCGATCAGTCTCGCGGCGTCCACGACCGCGATGCTGAACGGCGCGCCCGGCAGCGTCTCCGGCGTCACCATGAACGGCGTCGGAGCGTGATGGCCCTCGACCTCTACGTAGACGGGCAGCCCGTCCGTGATCACCACGCCCGATCGTTGCGCGACCTGCACGATCAAGCACCTCCTTCGGCGCCGCCCGGCGCGTCGTTGCGGTAGAGCAGCAGGACCGCGCCGGGAAGCCCCAGCTCGCGGACCTCATGACGAGACCAGCCGGCCTCGGTGAAGGCGTCGTGCCAGCCCTGCTCGGTCAGCAGCTGCTGGCGCATGATCGCGTGCAGCAGCGTGAACTCCGGCCGCCAGCGCTCGTCGGGCGCGCCGCTGGCCGGCTGCACCTCGGCGACGAGCATGTGGGCGCCTCTCGGCATGATCGTTCCGAGCTTGCGCAGGTAGGACATCAGCGCGTCGCGCCCGTGCTCGAAGATCTCGTGCAGCAGGAAGAAGGCGACGGCGAGGTCGGCGTCGGCCAGCTCAGGGATCGCGTCGAGGTCGCCGGCGTCGCCGCAGCGGACGATCACGCGGTCGGAGAGGTCGGCGGCGGCGATCGCGTGCCCGGCGTCCTCGCAGGCCTCGGGCGCCAGGTCGACGCCGACGCCGGTGACGCCGAAGCGGTTGGCGGCGGCGATCAGGAAGCGGGCGTTGCCACAGCCGAGGTCGACGACGTGGCTGAAGTCGATCGTCTCCAGCACCGCGGTGGCGTGCGGGGAGACGTCGTCGCGCCCGATCAGGGCGGAGCCGTCCGCGACCCAGCGACCGTCGCGGATCACGTCGCTCCCGTAGCGCTGCGCGCCGGTAGAGAAGTCCCCCAGTGCAGCCAGCACATGACCGTAGCCGCCCTGGAGCCAGACGAGATAGCCCTTGTCGCGCGTGATCGCCTGTCCGCGAGCGGAGAGGCTGAACGTCCCATCGGTCTCCTCGACGATGCCACGTTGTGCAAGATACCGGAGCGTGGCGAGCGGCAAGCCGTCTTCACCCTCGGCGGAGTCCGCGGGCACACCACCGCCCTCCAGTCGCGCCAGCAGGCCCGCCCGCTCCAGCGAGGCGAGCACGCTGGTCAGCGCGAAGCCCTCGAACAGCTCGAAGACCGGCCGAGGCGCGTCAGGGACGTCCCCGGGCTCGACCTTCAGCGTTGGCTGGACGTCCGTCATCGACTGCTCACCTCGCCCTTCGGGCAGCGCCGAACGGCACGCGTTGCCGCGCTCGTTCCAGCGTCCCCCTCGACATCAGTTCAACGCAGCCCGGACCAATCGAACCCCCGGTCTTGCGGATTCGATCGAAGCCTTCCACGGACTGCTCCTCGATTCGTTCCCCCGACGTCGCCCGAACGGCGGCGTCTGCTCGTGTTATATGCCGCCTGCGGAGTCCGCGTCAAGCGCCGACGTAGCCCGGCGTGAGGTCGCGGCGATCGCCGTCTTCCCGAAGAACAGCGGTTCGCGCGGGCGAGAGCGCGTACTCAGCGGGGTCGAAGCGGCGCGTGACGGTGCGAAAGCGCCAGGAGCTGCCCGGCCACAGCGTCGTGTTGCGGCCGTGCGCGTCGAGATACCAGCTGGCACACCCGCCGGCCGTCCAGACGGTGCCGCGCATCTTCGCCTGGACCTGCTCGTTGAAGCGCAGCTGGGCGTCGGCGTCGGGCTCGAAGACGGCCGCGCCGGCCCGCTCGGTGCGCTCCAGCGCGTCGAGCGCGTAGGTCAGCTGCGACTCGATCATGAAGACGATCGAGTTGTGGCCGAGGCCCGTGTTGGGGCCGACCATCAGCAGCAGGTTGGGAAAGCCGTGGACCGTCGTGCCGCGCAGCGCCGCCATCCCCTGCTCGCGCCAGACATCGCCGAGCAGCCGCCCGCCGCGGCCGCGCAGCCGCTCGACGAACGGCATGTCGGTGACGTGGAAGCCGGTCCCGAAGATGATCGTGTCGGCCTCGTGGACGGCGCCATCACGCGTCACGACGCCGTTGGGGCGGATCTCGGCGATCCCGTCGGAGACGACCTCGACGTTCGGCTGCTGGAGCGCGGGATACCACTCGTTCGACAGCAGGATCCGCTTGCAGCCGATCGCGTAGTCGGGCGTCAGCCGCTCGCGCAGCCGCGGGTCCTCGACGGAGCGCTGCAGGTGCGCGCGCGCCATTCTGTCGGGCAGGCGGCCGAGCAGCCGCGGGCGCATGAACGGCAGCACGGTCGCCTCGCGACCCCAGTAGACCGTTCCGCGGACCGCGCGCTGGACGGCCGGCAGGAGGCCGAAGAGCCGGCGCTCGCGCGGTCGCACGCGGCGGTCCTTGCGCGGCATGATCCACGGCGGGGTGCGCTGGAAGACCGTCATCTGGCCGACCTGCGGCTGGATCGCGGGGACGAACTGGATCGCCGAGGCGCCGGTGCCGATGACGGCGACCTTGCGGCCGGTCAGGTCGTGGTCGTGGTTCCAGGTGGCGGAGTGGAAGGTCTCGCCGGCGAAGCTGTCGAGGCCGGGGAGCGCGGGGATCGACGGCTCGCTGAGCCCGCCCATCGCGCCGACGAGCACGCGCGCGGTCAGCGTGCCGCGGACCGTCTCGACCGTCCAGCGCTGCGCCGCCTCGTCCCAGCTGGCGCCGACCAGCTCGGCGCCGAAGCGGATCTTCGGGCGCAGCTCGTATCTGTCGGCGAGCGCTCTGAGGTACTCCCAGATCTCCCCCTGCGGCGCGAACGTGCGCGTCCAGCGCGGGTTGGGCGCGAACGAGAACGAGTAGACGTTCGACGGCACGTCGCACTGGCAGCCGGGATAGGTGTTGTCGCGCCAGGTGCCGCCGACGTCGGCGGCACGCTCGAGCACGACGAAGTCGTCGCGGCCGGCGAGCCGCAGTCTGATCGCCATGCCGAGGCCGGCGAAGCCGCTGCCGACGATCGCGACGTCGACGTGCGCTGGGAGTTCGGTCTGCTCGCTCATCGATCGGCTCCATGCGGTCGTAGAAACACTCTGTTTCCTACTGTACCATGTTGTTTCTAGATGACGGACAGCGTTCCCATCCCCCGCTCCCTCCCGCGCGGACGGCACGCCGCGGCACGCGAGGTCGTGCTCGCGTCGCAGCGCGGACGGCTGCTGGAGGCGATCGCCGCATGCGTCGCCGAGCAGGGCTACGCCGCGACCACCGTCGCGCACGTGATCGCCCGCGCCGGCGTCTCGCGCAAGACCTTCTACGAGCACTTCGCCGACAAGGACGCCTGCTTCCTGGCGGCGTGGGAGGCCGGCTTCGAGCTGGTGCTGAGCCAGGTCGCCGAAGCCGTCGCCGCCGAGCCGACCTGGCAGCGGCAGCTGCGCGCCGGCGCCCACGTCTTCCTCGAGGTGCTCGCCGCCGAGCCCGACTTCGCGCGCACCTTCCTGATCGAGGTGCTGAGCGCCGGCGAGGGCGCGCTCGAACGGCGCGCCGAGACCCACCGCCGCTTCGCCGCCGTGATCGGCGCGGGCTACCGCGCCGCGCGCGCCGACCGGCCCGAGCTGGGCCCGCTGCCCGACTTCGTCCCGCAGGCGGCCGCCGGCGCCGTCTGGGAGCTGACCTTCGAGCACGTCCGCACGCGCGGCGTCGACGGGCTGATGGAGCTCGCCCCGCAGATCGAGCAGATCCACGAGGCGTTCGTCTTCGGGCGCTACGCCGAGGCGTAGCGCCCGGACGGACTACGACTGCGGTCTGTCGATCTCCTCGGGAGCCCCGACCACGGTCGGGACCGGCGCCGACTCGGCGGCGGCACGCTCGGCCGCCAGCCTCGCCTCTCTTCTCTCGACGATCATCGAGGCGAGCGCGGCACCGGCGAGCGCCAGCGCGATCACGCCCAGCGAGAGGCCGTTGGACGGGTGCCAGACGTCGACGAGCAGGAGCTTCGCCGCGACGAAGCCGAGGATCACCGCGAGGCCGTAGTGCAGGTAGCGGAAGCGGTCGAGCAGGCCGTCGAGCAGGAAGTACAGCGACACCATGCCGAGCAGCGAGAAGGCGTTCGCGGCGAAGACGATGTACGTGTCGCGCGTGATCGCGAAGATCGCCGGGATCGAGTCGATCGCGAACATCACGTCGAAGGCCGCGACGAGCGCGAGCGCGGCGAACAGCGGCGTCGCCAGTCTCTTGCCGTTCTCGATCGTGAACAGCTTGTCGCCGTCGTACTCTCTGGAGAGCGGCAGCAGTCTGCGCAGCCAGCGCATGATCAGCGTTCTCTCCGGGTCCATCTCCTCGCCGCCCGACTTCGCGATTCTGATCGCGGTGAAGGCGAGCAGCGCGCCGAGCACGTACGTCGTCGCGTGGAAGGCGTCGAGCGCCGCGGCGCCGACGAGGATGAAGATCGTGCGCAGGACGATCGCGCCGGCGATGCCCCAGACGAGCACCTTCAGGCGCTGCGAGTCGGGCACCTGCAGGAACGAGAAGAGGATCGCGAAGACGAACAGGTTGTCGAGCGACAGCGACTTCTCGATCAGGAAGCCGGAGAGGTACTCGCCGGCCGCTTCACCGCTGTCGAAGACGAGCAGCAGTATCGCGAACGCGGCGCCCAGGCCCGTCCAGACGATCGACCAGATGAGCGCGTTGCGCGGCGTCATCGGTCTGCCGCCATGACCGCGCAGATCGATCGTCAGCGAGACGACGATGAACGCGACCAGGCCAAGCCAGGGAATCAACATCTATAGGGGCTCCTTCGAGATCGAATCGATGGTCTCGAAGGTTTGACCCGCCGTGAGGCTACGGCCGGCGCGCCGGGTCCCACAGGGGGGACCGTGTTGACGAACGCACCGTATCGCAGGGCTACTTCCCTTCTCGTGCAGGGAAAGATATCGGGTCGATGCCGTTGGCGCGCATCGCGGTCTCGATCGCGGCGTTGACCGTCTCCAGCACGACGACGCGCGCGTACGCCTTCGACTCCGCCGGGACGAGCGTCCACGGCGCCGCGGGCCGGTCGGTGCGCGCGAACATCTCCTCCAGCGCCTGCTCGTAGAGCGCCCGCTTCTCGCGGTTGCGCCAGTCCTCGTCGGTCAGCTTCCACTGCTTCAACGGGTCCTTCGCGCGCTTCTCGAAGCGCCGCTTCTGCTCCGCGTCGGAGATCTGCAGCCACAGCTTCACGATCGTCGCGCCCTCCTCGTGGAGCGAGTGCTCGAAGTCGGCGATCTCGTCGTAGGCGCGACGCCACTCGGCCTCGCTCGCGAAGCCCTCGACGCGCTCGACCAGCACGCGCCCGTAGTAGGAGCGGTCGAAGACCGCCATCCCGCCCCAGCCCGGCAGCGGCGGCCAGAAGCGCTGGAGGAAGTGGTGGCGCTTCTCGTCGGCGGTCGGCGCGGCGAACTGCACGACGCGCACGTGACGGGGGTCGAGCGGGCCGACGAGCCGTCTGATCGCGCCGCCCTTGCCGGAGGCGTCCCAGCCCTCGAAGACGACCAGCAGCGGCGGCCCGTGACGGCCGGCGTCGCCGATCAGCCCGCCGAGCTGGAGCCGCAGCGCCAGCAGCCGGCGCTGCTCCTCGGCCAGCCGCCGCTCGCCCTCCTCCTTGTCGAGCGAGAGCGTGAGATCAACGTCGTCGAGTCGGCCCATTGGGTGTAGCTACCCACCCTGGGGCGGATCAGCATCCGGACGGCGCCACAGCGTTCTCGGCGCGACCGGCGGCGCGAACTGGCCGACCGGCCCGGCCGGCCGGCGCGCGTCGCCCCAGCTCGTGCCGTCCCACCAGCGCAGCTCCGGCCCTTCGGGGTCGGGGTACCAGCCCTCGGGCGCCGTCGCGGCCGGCTGCTTGCGCTTCAGCGGCGGGCCGACCGCCTGCAGCAGCAGACCGCCGGCGACGAGGATGACGGCGCCGGCCGCGGAGACCCAGACGCCGACGCCGGCGCGCAGCTCGTCGCTCTCGACCTCCGTCGGCCCGGCCCACGCGACGTCGTCGAGCGAGCTGGCGTCGATCAGCAGCACGGCGAAGCCGGCCAGCACGAGCGCGACGACGCCGAGCGCCGACGCGACCCACCACGGCAGCGGCAGCCCGCGCCAGCGCAGGAAGGCGAAGAACGGCGCGGCGACGGCGAGACCGAGCACGAAGTCGACGCCTCCGTGCCAGATGGCGCGGTTCTCGATCAGCTCGACGCGGCTGTCGGGCGAGTCGGCGAGCGGCAGGAAGAGGCCGACGGCGAGCGCGAGCCCTCCGAGCAGCACGACGAGCAGGCCGAGCGGGACGAGCGCGGTGGCGGGCGAGGTCTCGGCGGAGTGGCCGGCGTCGGTGGGGCGCGCGTCGCCGGCGTCGTGCGGGTCGCGCTGCTCGGGACGTCCAAAGGGGTCGGCCATGGCGGCCGGAATCTTCGCACGCCGACGGGCGTTCGCCAGCGCCGGCGCGCCAGCGTGGCCGGATGCTGTATTAATCCCGGCTAAGTTGGTCGAGATTGTTGGATATACCCGTCGCGCCGCTGCGCGCATCGCGATTCCGCTGCTGTCGCTGGCGATCCTGCTGGCGCTCTGGTGGCTGGTCGTCGAGCTGGAGGTGTGGTCGGAGCTGTTCGTGCCGAGCCCCGCACGCGTCTGGGAGCGCCTGCAGGAGGGCTTGACGACGCACGACGGCCAGGTCGGCCTCTCCGGCTACTACCTCTACGAGCACCTGTGGGCGAGCCTCTGGCGGATCCTGCGGGGCGTCGCCTTCGCGCTCGTGTTCGGCGTCGTGCTGGGGCTGCTGCTGGCGACCGTCAAGCCGTTCCGGCTGGTCGTCGAGCCGTACGTCAACTTCGTCCGCGCGCTGCCGCCGCTGGCGTACTTCTCGCTGCTGATCATCTGGTTCGGGATCGAGGACACGTCAAAGGTCTGGCTGCTGTTCCTCGCCGCCTTCCCGCCGATCGCGCTGTCGGTCGTCGCCGGCGTCGAGGGGATCAGACGGGAGCGGATCGACGCGGCGCGCGCGCTCGGCGCCAGCCGCTGGCAGGTCGTCCGCTTCGTGACGCTGCCGTCGGTGCTGCCGCAGCTGTTCACCGGCACGCGGCTGGCGCTCGGCTTCGCGTGGACGACGATCGTCGCCGCCGAGACCGTCGACGGGATCCCCGGGATCGGCGGGCTCGCGTGGGCGACGAAGAAGTTCCAGCAGACCGACGTCGCCGTGCTCTGCATCATCGTGATCGGCCTCACCGCGATCGCGCTCGACCAGCTCGTCAAGCAGCTCGAGAAGCGAGTCCTGCCGTGGCACGGCAGGGCGTGAGAACCCACCAGGAGGAACGTCGCATGTCCACTTTCAGAAGCGGCCGCCTGAGGCCGTTGCTCGCCCTGCTGCTCGCCGCCCTGCTCGTGGTCGGGATCGCCGCCTGCGGCTCCGACGACGACGGCGGTTCCGAGACGGCCGCCGCTGCTTCCACCACCGGCGGCGAGACGACCGCCGCGAGCACCAGCGCGCCCGAGAAGATCACGATCGCCTACCAGGCGATCCCCAACGGCGACCTCGTCGTGAAGAACCAGAGATGGCTCGAGCAGGCATTCCCCGACACCGAGATCGAGTGGAAGCTGTTCGACTCCGGCGGCACCGTCAACGAGGCGGTCGCGGCGCGCAGCATCGACATCGGCCTCGCCGGCTCCAGCCCCGTCGCGCGCGGCCTCTCGACGCCGATCGAGTACCAGGTGCCGTGGATCCACGACGTGATCGGCAGAGCCGAGTCGCTCGTCGTCAAGGACGACATCGCCTCGATCGAGGACCTCAGAGGCAAGAAGATCGCGACGCCGCTGGCGTCGACCTCGCACTACTCGCTGCTCGCCGCGCTCGACAGAGCGGGCCTGTCGGAGAGAGACGTCGAGATCATCGACGCCGAGCCCGACGACATCTTCGCGGCGTGGACGCGCGGCGACATCGACGGCGCCTACGTCTGGAACCCCAACCTCGCGAGAATCGTCGCGGACGGCGGCAGAGTCCTGATCACCTCCGAGGAGCTGTCGAGAGAGGGCAAGACGACCTACGACCTCGCGGTCGTCACCAACGACTTCGCCTCCAAACACCCGGAGGCCGTCACGACGTGGGTCCAGGTGCAGGACAGAGCGGTCAGACTGATCCAGGACAACCCGGCCGAGGCGGCGAGAGCGATCGCCGCCGAGCTGAACATCGAGCCGGCTGACGCGGAGGCGCAGGTCGGCGACCTGATCTTCCTGACGGCCGCCGAGCAGGCCGGGCCCGACTACCTCGGCGGCGGCGTCGCGAGAAACCTCTTCGCGACGGCGACGTTCAACCAGAGACTGGGTCAGATCCCCTCGGTCTTCGAGGAGTCGAGATACACCGACGCGGTCACGACGCAGTTCGCGGAGGCCGCCGGCAGATGAGGCCGAATCCGGGCGGCCAGAGGCCTTCCGATTCGGTCGACGACCACACGGTCGTCCTCCACGGCGTCGCGCACCGCTACCGCGGGCGCGACGCCGAGGTGCAGGCGCTGGCGAGCACGGACCTGACGATCGGCGGCGGCGAGTTCGTCGCCGTCGTCGGTCCCTCCGGTTGCGGCAAGACGACGCTGCTGCAGCTGCTGGCCGGCTTCCTGACCCCGACCGAGGGGCGGATCACGGTCGGCGGCGAGCAGGTCACGGCGCCCTCGCCCGACCGCGGCGTCGTCTTCCAGCAGGCCAACCTCTACCCGTGGATGTCGGTCCGCGCCAACGTCGAGCTGGGGCCGCGGCTGCGCGGCGTCGCGCGCGCCGAGCGGCGCCGGATCGCCGACCACCACCTCGAGCTCGTCGGCCTGAGCGAGTTCGCGAAGGCGGCGCCGTACGAGCTGTCGGGCGGCATGCAGCAGCGCTGCCAGATCGCGCGCGTGCTCGCCAACGACCCGGCGATCATGCTGCTCGACGAGCCGTTCGGGGCGCTCGACGCGCTCACGCGCGACCGGCTGCAGGACGAGCTGCACCGCATCTGGCTCGGCTCCGGCAAGACCGCCTTCTTCATCACCCACAGCGTCGAGGAGGCCGTCTACCTCGGCACGCGCGTGCTGGTGATGAGCCCGCGCCCCGGCCGCATCGTCTTCGACGAGCCGGTCCCCTTCCCGGCCGACGCGCGCGACGCCGCGCTGCGCGCGACACCGGAGTTCGTCGCCTTCCGCGAGCGCGTCGCGGCGAAGATAGGGACGGGCTGAGGCAGCCGGGCGTGACGCCAGCGCGCGCGGATGGCCCGGCCCCGCTCAGCGTGTCATCGGCACGAGCGTCACGGTCCGTCCCGCCGCGTCGAAGGCGAGCGAGACGCACGGCCGCGCGGCGCTGAAACCCTCCCCGCGTATCCCGCCGCCGGTCAGCACCCGCCAGCTCGCGAGGTCGTGCTGGGCGAGCAGCGCGCGCGTGATCCGGCGGCCCTCGCGCTCGCCGACGCAGCGGCGGCCGTCGTGGATCGCGGCGATCAGGGCGCGCTCGAAGGCACCGACGCGCTGCTGCCGCTCGGTCGCGCCGGCGTTCAGCGGCGCGGGCACGAGCGCGGCGCGGGTACAGGCGCCGTCGCCGCCGGGAACGACGTGGATCGGACCGCCGTCTAGGCTGACGCAGGGGCGCAGCGAGGGCGGGGCCTCGCGCTCGCGCGGGAGCACGTGCCCGCGGCGCCAGGCGGCGGCGCAGATCTCGGTCGCCATGCGGCCGTCGAGCAGGATCTGCACCGACGAGTGCGGCGTCGGGCGCGCGTCGCTGGCGCAGACCAGCTCGTCGGCGGCGGCGGCGACGTGGGCCGCCTCGATCAGTGCCGCGTCGGCCGCTCGGACCGGCACCGTCAGCGCCGTCCCTGTCGTGCCGCGCACCGTCCCCGCCGGCAGACCGCCGCCGGCCGGAGACGGCGCCGACGACGTGCCGCCGCCGTCGAGCGTCACGACCGCGACGGCGGCGAACGCCAGCGCCGCCAGCGCCGCGACGGTCGCCGTCGAGACGGGGCGCAGGTGGCGCCGCGGGAAGGCGGCGCGCGGGCGCCGACGCCAGCGCGGCGGAG
>NZ_JAWSTH010000113.1:0-20554 GCF_033542075.1 Conexibacter stalactiti | reverse complement strand
CGCGCGCCGCCCGTGCGCGGCTTCCCGCCGGCGCGCTCGGCGCCGCCGCGCCCGGCGCCGCCACGCGCCCCGCCGACGCTCGCCGACACCGCGTTCAGCAGCCGCGGGACCGGGTCGATCGGCGTGCCGAACAGCCGCACCTCGAAGTGCACGTGCGGGCCGGTCGAGCGGCCGGTCGAGCCGACCCAGCCGAGCACCGAGCCGCCGGCGACCGACTGGCCGACCGAGACCGCGATCCGCGACATGTGCGCGTACCAGGTCTCGTAGCCGAGCCGGTGGCGCACGACGACCAGATTGCCGTAGCCGCCGCTGTTCCAGCCGGCGAAGCCGACGATGCCGCGGCCGGCGGCGCCGATCGGCGTCCCGCTCGCGGCCGGGAAGTCGAGCCCGGTGTGCTTGCGGCCGCCGGGGTAGCCGAAGCCGTCGCCTATCGCCCCTGAGACCGGGCGCAGGAAGGCGACCGCGCCGTCGGGCGCGGACGTGGCTGTGAGGCTGCGATTGCGCAGCGCGGCGAGCGTCGCCGGCCCCGCGATCCCGTCGACCGACAGCCCGGCCGCCCCCTGGAATCGCTGCACCGCGTCGAGCGTGTTGGGGCCGAAGGCGCCGTCGAAGCCGCTCGGCTCGTAGCCGCGGCCGTTGAGCAGGAACTGCAATGCCGCCACGTCCCAGCCGGTCAGGCCGCTGCGCAGCGGCCGGCTGCCGAGCGACGGCCGGCCGCGGCGGCCGAGCGCGCGGCGCGTCTGCGGGCCGGCGACGCCGTCGACGGCGAGATGGCGGCGCGCCTGCAGGCGGCGCACCGCCGCGCGCGTGCGCGGGCCGGTGATCCCGTCGACCGGACCGGGGGAGACGCCGACCGCGCGCAGCCCGACCTGCAGCGCCGCGACCTGCGCGCTGCCGGCCTGTGCCGGTGAGGGCATGATGGCGAGCAGGACCACGGTGAGACCTGCAAGCGCGTGCGCTCGCTTTGCTCCCATCTCCGGAGCTTCACCGAACCGTCCCGCGCTGAGGCGCCTGAACGAAATTGTGCAGATCGCGGCCGCAACCGCGACGCGCGCGCCGCCCCACCGGCTAGGCTGCCGCCGCCCATTGGCCCGGAGCGGGGAGAGAACTGCGATGAAGCTCGTGATCGGCGTCGTGCGCCCGGAGAAGGCGAACGACGTGCTGGAGGCGCTCTACCGCGCGGAGGTGCGGGGCGTCTCGATGACCAGGGTCCAGGGCCACGGCGGCGAGCTGGACCGCGTCGAGACCTACCGCGGCACGACCGTGAAGGTCGGCCTCTCGGAGAAGGTCCGCTTCGAGATCGCGGTCTCGGACTCGTTCGTCGACCGCACGATCGACGCGCTCTGCAGCGGCGGCCGCACCGGCGAGGTCGGCGACGGCAAGATCTTCGTCGTGCCGCTGGAGCGGGTCGTCCGCATCCGCACCGGCGAGACCGACGTCGCCGCCGTCACCCCGGTGGAGAAGTGACCGCCTTCGCGGCCGCGGCCGCCGGGATCGACACCGGCGACACCGCCTGGATGCTGATCGCGACGGCGCTGGTACTGATGATGACGCCGGCGCTCGGGCTCTTCTACGCCGGCCTCGTGCGCTCGAAGAACACGCTCAACACGTTCATGATGTGCGTCGCGGCGATGGCGGTCGCTGTCGTGACGTGGGCGCTGGTCGGCTACTCGCTCGCGTTCGACGGTGACGGCAGCATCATCGGCGGCTTCGGTCACGCGCTGCTCGACGGCGTCACATTCGCGCCGCGCGAGGGCACGACGATCCCGCACCTGCTGTTCTTCGCCTTCCAAGCGACCTTCTGCGTGATCACCGTCGCGCTCGTCTCCGGCGCGGTCGTCGAGCGGATGCGCTTCGGGCCGTTCCTGATCTTCGCGGCGCTGTGGTCGGTGCTCGTCTACGCCGTGCTGGCGCACTGGGCCTTCGGCGGCGGCTGGCTGCAGGCGAACGGGACGCTCGACTTCGCCGGCGGCATCCCGGTCGAGATGGGCTCGGGCTTCTCGGCGCTGGCGGCGGCGCTCGTCGTCGGCGCGCGCAAGGACTACGGCCGCCAGGCGCTGCTCCCGCACAACGCCGTCTACGTGCTGCTCGGCGCCGGCCTGCTGTGGTTCGGCTGGTTCGGCTTCAACGGCGGCAGCGGCTTCGGAACCGGCGACGCGAGCGTGCTCGCCTTCACCAACACGCTGCTGGCGCCGGCCTGCACGCTCGTCGTCTGGTTCGTGCTCGACCTCGTGCGCGGCCGCCGCGTGACGGCGATCGGCGCGGCGACCGCGATCGTCGTCGGCTGCGTCGCGATCACGCCGGCCGGCGGCTTCCTCAGCCCCGGCTGGGCGATGGCGCTCGGCGCCTTCGCCGCGCTGCCGAGCTACGCGCTGATCGTCTGGCGCACGCGCACCCGCGTCGACGAGACGCTCGACGTGCTCGCCGCGCACGGCACGGCCGGCCTGATCGGGATCCTCTTCATCGGCGTCTTCGCGCAGGAGGCGTGGAACGGCGTCTCCGACGGACTGCTGTACGGCAACGCAGAGCAGCTGCTGTGGCAGGCGCTCGCGATAGTCGCCGCGCCGGCCTACGCCTTCGTCGTCACCTACGTGCTGCTGCGCGTGATCGGTGCCGTCACGCCGCTGCGCGCGAGCGAGCGCGAGGAGGCGATCGGGATGGACATCGTGCAGCACGGCGAGGAGGCGTACGCGACCGGCGAGGGCGCGATCCTCGTCACGCCGGAGGCCGGCTCGTCCGGCGGCGTGCCGGTCCGGGCGTAGGGCGGGAGGCGGCGCCCGCGGGCGCCGCCGTCTCGACGCGCGTCAGACGTGGACGCGCAGCCTGGCGGCGCGGATCGCGCCGGTGACCGAGTGCGCGTCGGGCAGCGCGTCGCGCAGCGCCTCGATCTCGACGCGGCGGAAGCGCGGGCCGGAGGCGTCGCCGACGTCACAGGGGAAGGCGAGCCGCTCCGACCACGTCTGCAGCGCGGTCGGCGAGACGTCGAGCAGGCGGGCGGCGTCGGCGCAGGCGAGGACCCTGTCGAAAGGTCCGTCGGTCGTCCGAGCCGTATCAGCGCAGGGGACGATTCGGTCCCCGCCGCGCTGCGACAGCTCCCATGTCGCATCGCCACTCATAGCTGTTCACCGTAACGCATGTTGGTCGATCACTCCATCGTCCTGGGCATGTTTGCCCATTTGATCCACATGCTCAAACAGTCTTGAGTGGTCGAGTGACATTTGACTGACAGGGGTTTCACCGTTCACTCACGGCCGATGAGGAGGAATGGTGAGGTTTCGTCAGCTTGCGATGCCGGCGCCGTCGAGGTCGGCGGCGAGCGCGGCGGCGTCGTCCCAGACGCCGATCGCGCCGGCCTCGCGCAGGTCGGCCGCGCAGTTGCCGCCGCTGCGCAGCGCGGCGAAGTCGATCCCGGCGTTGCGCGCCGCCTCGCCGTCCCAG
This sequence comes from Conexibacter stalactiti, assembly GCF_033542075.1. Classification (NCBI taxonomy): domain Bacteria; kingdom Bacillati; phylum Actinomycetota; class Thermoleophilia; order Solirubrobacterales; family Conexibacteraceae; genus Conexibacter; species Conexibacter stalactiti. Next base: position 17,116 of record NZ_JAWSTH010000113.1, on the reverse strand, counting down.
ACGGCGTCGCCGACCAGCAGCGCCGGCCGTGCGGAGACTCTCGCCAACGCCGTCTCGAGCAGGTCGGGGGCCGGCTTGGACTGCTCGACGTCCCCGGAGCTGGTCCAGCCGGCGAGCAGGTCGCGCGCGTCGAGCAGCTCGTCGATGTAACGCTCGACCTCCTCGGCCTTGCCGGAGCTGGCGAGCACGGTCTCGACGCCGCGCTCGTGCAGCGCGACGAGCAGCTCGCGCGCGCCCGGCAGCGGCCGCACCTCGTCGATCAGCTCGCCGAAGTGGTCGCCGTGCAGCGCGCGCGCCTCGTCACCGTGCTCCTGCTCGACCTGCTCCCCCGCGACGGCGGCGACGAGCTTGTCGCCGCCCTTGCCGACCTGACGCAGCAGCCGCCACGCCGGCAGCTCCAGACCGATGCCGCGGAAGGCGCGCTGCCACGCGATCGCGTGCAGGTAGTTGCTGTCGACGAGCGTGCCGTCGACGTCGAGCAGGACGGTGCGGTACGGAGCGCTCACCCGGCCGTGCTGCCCGCGGTCTCGCGCTCGTGTTCGGCGGCGCGGCGCTCGACCGCCTCCAGCACGCCGCGGCGGCGCTTGTGCGCGCGCTCGTACGTCGCGACGTGGCGCAGCTGCGCCGGCGTCAGTCTGTCGAGCCGTCTGACGATCTGCTCGACGTTCAGCTCGTCGTAGCCGGCGAACGGCCGGCGGTGCTCCTCACGCTCCTCGGTCGTCTCTCTCGGCGCGTCGATCGTCTCGGCGACGGCATCGACCGCGCCCGCCGCCGCGCGTCTGGCACCGGCGCTCGCGCCGCGGGCGGCACGAGCGGCGTCGGCGGCCGTGTCCGCGACGTCGCGTCTCAGGTCCCGTGCCGCCGCTCTGGCGGCCTGCGCGGCGCCGGTTCTGGCCGGGTCGTAGCTCGGTCTGCCCTCGACCTCCGCACCCACGACGGCCGCCGTCAGCGCCGGCAGCTGCGCACGCAGGGCGGCGAGCATCCGCACCTCGTCGGCGCGGTGGTCGGCGGCCAGTCTCGCCGTCAGCGTGTCCCCGGCTGCTCTGGCCAGCGCCTCGATCGCGTCGTAGGTGGCGATCTCCAGCGCCTCGCTGGCGGCCTCGTCCTTCGCGTTCTTCAGCAGCTTCTCCTCGGGACTGGCGCCGCGCAGCAGGTCGAGCGGCGTCTTGCCGAACGCCAGCAGCTGGCCGGCGAGCCGCTGGCCGACGTCGTAGACGGCTCCCACGATCGTCGGCGAGCTGCCGAGGTCGGCGAGCCGCCGCGAGATCCGCTCGGCGTGACCGCGCGTCTCGCGCAGGTGGCGTTCGAGCAGTCTGCGATAGGCGCCGCTCGGCGTCACGGCGATGTGTGCCTGCAGGGTGCGCGCGAGCGCCAGCTCCATCGCACGCGCCTCGGTCAGGTACTGGACGAGCTTGTCCTCGGTCGTCGGCATGCACAGCTCCCTGTGGGTGACGGAGGTTGGTCCCTTCCGCTTCCCGGGCTCTCGCGATGCCAAACAGCCTGCCGCCGCTCGTTTCGCCCGCTCCGCGCGGGGAAGAGTTCGAAGCGACCCCACTGACGAGAGGACGCCGCCATGCCCGTCGCAGCAGCCATGCCGGCGCTGGAGGTCCCGGAGCCGGTTGAGCCCGCTCAGCCGCTCCCCGGCGACCCCGGACCGACCGTCCCGGACCCGGCCCCGCCGGAGCCGCCCGACGCCCCGCCCGGCCCCGAGGTGCCGGCGCCGGAGCCGCCGGTGCAGCCCGACCCGCCGGCGCCCGACATCCCCAGCCCGGACCCGAAGGGCCCGGAGACCGTGCAACACCAGGAGCCGTCATGAGCGAGACCCCGAAACAGTCCGACCAGCTGCCCGAGGAGGCGCCGGCCGAGCAGGTGCCCGATGACGTCGAGGGCGCCGACGAAGGTGCTGCGCGCGAGGAGGGCGAGCGGCTCGCCAGACGTGAGGCCCAGGACACCAGCGACCTCGGCTACCGCGACTCCGACGAGGCCGACGCCTACACGAGACACTCACAGGAGGGCAGAGATGCCTGAAGATCCCCGCTGGGAGCAGGATGAGGCCGAGGCGGCCGCCGCGGAGGCGGGTGCGATCGGCGGTGTCGCCGGAGATGAGGACCTCGACCCGGCCGAGCGCCCGCTGGCGGAGGCCGGCGAAGGGGAGGCCGAGGGGTTCGAGCTGGCCGAGGAGGAACTGGTCGAGCACGCGACGCACGGCGACCAGCAGTCGGCGCACGCCGTGCTGCACGATCAGGGCAGCGACGAGGACCCGCGCGCGGCCGACCAGGTCGACGCCGAGGCCGACGAGGAGCAGAAGCCCCGGTGAAACTTGTGTGAAGGTCACATTTGCAGCACTTTTGACGAATGGGACCGGCCTAGGCTGGTCCCATGTCGTACGTCGACCTCCACTGTCATCTGCTGCCCGGTCTCGACGACGGGGCCGCGACCGCTGACGACATGCTGAAGCATGCGCGGCGGCTGCACGCCGAGGGCGTGCGCGACGTCGCCTGCACGCCGCACGTCAAGCGCGACGAGTTCCCCGGCGTCCCGATCCGCGAGCTGTCCGACCGGATGGCGGCGGCGCAGCGGGCGATCAGAGCCGCCGGTCTCGGCGTGCGGCTGCATCTCGGCGCCGAGCTGGCTCACACCGACGCGCTGCTGCTGCCCGAATCGGACCTGGAGCGGATCGCCCAGGGGCCCGAGGGCAGCAGGTGGCTGCTGCTGGAATGCCCCTTCGACGGGATCGACGACAACTTCGCGCTCGCCTTCCGGCGCCTGCAGGGGCTCGGCTACGGCCTGCTGCTCGCGCACCCGGAGCGCTCCGCCGGCCTGCTGGGCGGCGACGGGCTCGGCCGCCTGCGGCCGCTGCTGGCGCAGGGCGCGCTGCTGCAGGTCAACGTCTGCTCGCTGCTCGGCAACCACGGCCTCGACGCGCAGGACGCCGCCGTGCGACTGGTGCGCGAGGGGCTGGCCTACTGCCTCGCCTCCGACGGCCACCCCGGCTCGCGCGAGCAGACGCTCCAGCTCGGCTTCCACCTGCTGCTGCGCGCCGGCGCGTCGAGCACGCAGGCGTACCGGCTCACGCAGGCGAACCCGCGGCTGCTGCTGCGCGACGGCGTGCGCCGCCCGCTCGTCGACCTCGAGCGGGCGCTCGCCGCGGCGGCCTGACGGCCCCGTCGCGGCGAAAGAGCTTCGACGCACCATGCGCTCCGGCCGGCCGGTCGAGCTGCACGTGCGGCGCCTGCTAGCGCATGGGCGCGCACGGGACGCCACGAGCGCGAGGCTGCCGGCCAGGGCAAGTCAGGGTAACCTAACGCGAATGTCCACTCTGCGCGCGCCGAATCCCGATCACGCTGTTCCTGACGGTTTTCAGTACTTCCCGCCGCCGTTGGCTCCCGCGGAGCCCGGCGAGCGCCGCACGCCCGCCGAGGAGGCGCGCACGCTGCTGGCGCATTCGACCGTCGCGACGCTCGGCTCCCTGAGCGAGGACGGCACGCCCTGGGCCTCGATGGTCGTCTTCGGCACGCTCGCCGACGGCGCGCCCGTGATCTTCGTCTCGACGCTGGCCGAGCACGGCCGCAACCTCGAGCGCGACCAGCGCGGCAGCCTGATGGTCGCGGCGCCGATCACGAACCCCGATCCGCTGCAGAGCGGCCGCGTGACGCTCGCCGGGCGCTGGGAGAAGCCTGAGGGCGCGCGCGAGGAGGAGGCCCGCGAGGCCGCCTACAAGGCGATGCCGTACGGCAGAACGTACGCGAAGATGGGCGACTTCTCGCTCTGGGTCCTGAACGTCGAGCGCGTCCGCTGGGTCGGCGGCTACGGGATCATGGGCTCCGACGACGCCGCGTCGTACAAGGCCGCCGCGGTCGATCCGACGGCGCCGAGCGCCGCCCACGCCGTCGCGCACCTCAACGACGACCACGCCGACGCGCTGCTGCTGATCTCGCAGAAGCTGGCCGGCTACCCGGACGCGACGGCCGCGAAGGCGAGCGGCATCGACCGCTACGGGATGGACCTCTCGATCGACACTCCGCGCGGCAACGCTCCGTTCCGCGTCGGCTTCGCCGAGCGCTGCGACGAGCCCGACGGCCTGCGCGGCGCGACGGTCGAGCTGGCCAAGCGCGCACGCGGCGTCTGACGGCGCAACTCCGACGCTGGTCTTCGGTTACCCTAATTAGGTTCGCCTAAACGGGGACCCGAAGACCCTGGACACTGAAGATCTGAGAGGAAGCCACATGATCGTGGTCATGAACGTGGTCAGCGCTGCAGAAGGCAAGGCAGCGGAGTTCGAAGAGGCGTTCCGCACTCGCGAGAGCCATCTCGCGGAGGTCGACGGCTTCCTCGGCTTCGAGCTGCTGCGTCGTGACGGCGAGAACGAGTACCTCGTGTCGAGCAAGTGGGAGAGCCGCGAGGCGTTCCACGGCTGGCTCAGAAGCGACGCCTTCCGCAAGGCGCACTCCGGCGACGCCGGCAGCAGAGGCCAGCTGTCGCACGGCAACGAGGTCCGCATGTACGACGTGCTGCAGAGCGAGGTGCCCGCATGAGCCGGCGCTTGCTCGCAGCGCTGCTCGCGTCGCTCCTGCTCGTCGCCGGCTTCGCGAGCGCCGCCGGCGCCGCGACGCAGAGAATCGCGGCGCTGACGCCGTTCACCGCCAACACACTCTCGCTGCTCGGCGTCAAGCCGGTCGCGATCGGCGAGACGCTCGGCGGCCACGACAAGTTCGTCAACGGGCTCAAGGGCGTCGAGCGCATGACGCTGGCGCACCCGCTCGGTCCCAACATCGAGGAGCTGGCGCTGCTCAACCCCCAGCTGGTGCTGTCCGCGCCGGTCTGGGCGAAGGGCAACGCGGCGATGAAGGAGATCGGCATCCGCGTCGCCGAGAGCGACCCGCAGAGCGTCGCCGACGTGCCGCGACAGACCGAGTTCATCGGCCAGATCGTCGGCAAGTCGGCGCAGGCGAAGAAGCTCGCGAACACGCAGCGCGAGCGCATCAAGGTCGCCAAGAGCCGCGCCAGAAGACACCCGACGGTGCTGCTCGTGCTCGGCCTCGGCCGCAGCGTGCAGGCGTTCATGCCCGACAGCTGGGGCGGCGACGTGATCACGCAGGCCGGCGGCAGACTGCTGACGGCCGGGCTGCCGAGCCTCAGCGAGGGCTTCGGCAAGCTCTCCGACGAGATCATCGTCGAGCGCAACCCCGACATCATCATCGCCGTCCCGCACGGCACGCCATCGAACATCCCGAAGATCGCCAAGTACCTCGCGTCCAACCCCGCGTGGAAGAACACGAAGGCCGCGAAGAACAGACGCATCTACATCTCGACCGACAACTCGCTGCTGCAGGCGTGGACCAGCTCGGCGCAGTCGATCGCAGACGTGCAGACGAAGTACCTGAAGAACCGGTAGCGACGCTGCCGCACAGCACGAGATGACCCGCCGGTGAACCTTCGACAGATCCTGGTCGCCGTGATCGCGGTGGTGGCGCTCGTCGCCGCCGCGATCGGGTCGCTGACGCTCGGCGCCGTCCACGTCCCGCTCTCGAACGTCTTCGACGCGCTGACGGGGCAGGCCGACGACGGCCCGCTCAAGACGATCATCCTCGACCTGCGGCTGCCGCGGATGATCGAGGCGTTCGTCGTCGGCGCGGCGCTCGGCGTCGCCGGCACGCTGCTGCAGGGCGCGCTCGCCAACCCGCTCGCCTCGCCCGACGTGATGGGCGTCACCGGCGGCGCCTCCTTCGGCGCGATCCTGATCCTGATCGTGCTGCCCGACCAGATCGCGCTGCTGCCGGTCGGCGCGCTCGGCTTCGGCCTGCTCGCCGCCGGGCTCGTCTTCGTGATCGGCGCGACCGGCGCCGGCGGCGGCGGAGCGGGCCGGCTGATCCTTGCCGGCATCGCGATGACGGCCGCCTTCCAAGCCGGCACGACGTCGCTGATGGCGGCCTACCCCGACCGCGTCCAGGGCGCGATCTTCTGGCTCGCCGGCGGCCTCACGAGCAACGGCTGGAGAAACCTCGAGGTGACCTGGCCCTACCTCGTGATCGGCTTCGGCTTCGCGATCGCGCTGGCGCGGCCGCTCGACCGCCTCTCGCTCGGCGACGACGTCGCCGCCTCGCTCGGCTCACGGCCGCGCGCGATCCGCCTGACGGCCGCGATCGCCGCCGCGATGCTGGCCGCCTGCGCCGCCGCGATCGCCGGCCTCGTGACCTTCCTCGGCCTCTTCATCCCGCACGTCGTGCGGATGGCGTCGGGCACGACCAGCAACACCTACGTGGTGCCGGTCTCGGCGCTGTCGGGCGCGGCGCTGATGATGGTCGGCGACACGCTCGCGCGCACGGTCGCGGCGCCGATCGAGCTGCCGGTCGGGCCGCTGATGGTGCTGCTCGGCGTGCCGCTCTTCCTCTACCTGCTGCGGAAGCAGACCTGATGGCGTTCGGTCGTCAGGCGCCCGTCTTCGATGCCGGCGCGCCGCTGCTGGAGGCGCGCGACGTCGCCGTCGAGATCGGCGGCAAGCAGATCCTGCACGGCGCCGACCTGCGCGTCGACGCCGGCAAGCTGATCGCCGTCGTCGGCCCCAACGGCGCCGGCAAGTCGACGCTCGCGCGCGCCGTCGCCGGCCTGCAGAGACCGTCGGGCGGCAGCGTCAGATGGAGCGGCGTCGAGATCGGCGAGCTGCGCGGCCGCGCGCTCGCGCAGCTGCGCGCCTTCGTGCCGCAGCGCTCGCGCGTGCCCGACGGCGTGTCGGTGCGCGAGGCGGTCCGGATCGGCCGCTCGCCGCACGTCAAGCCGCTCGGCCGGCTGATGAGAGCCGACCACGAGGCGGTCGAGCGCGCGATGGAGCGCGCCGGCGTGCTGCAGTTCGCCGAGCGTCATCTGACGACGCTCTCCGGCGGCGAGCTGCAGCGCGTACAGATCGCCGTCGGGCTGGCGCAGGAGGCGCCGGTGCTGATGGCCGACGAGCCGACCTCGCACCTCGACCTCGGCGCGACCGCGACGCTCGCGAAGCTGCTGCGCGGCCTGACCGCCGACGGCCTCGCCGTCGTGCTGGTCGTGCACGATCTCTCACTCGCCGCCGCCGTCGCCGACACCGTCGTGGTGATCGCCGACGGCCGCTCGGTCGCCAGCGGTCCGCCGTCGGAGGTGCTCGTGCGCGAGCGGCTGCACGAGGTCTGGCACGTCGATGCGGCGCTCGAGCAGCGCGACGACGGCCACACCGCCCTCCACATCGCGTGGCTGGGGCGCAGAGAGCCCGACTCGGGCTTCGACACCGGCGCCTGAAACGCAAAGCGCCGGCCGGCGCGAACCCCGTAGGGCCCGCGCCGACCGGCGCCGGAAGCTGCGTCGCGAAGCGGGGCTCAGCCCTTCTTCGCGGCCTTCTTCGCCTTCTTGGCGGTGATCTTGCCGGTCGTCTTGACCGTGCTGGTTCTGCCGTTCGCGGTCAGCTTGACCGAGACCGACACCTTGACGGTGCGGCCCTTGAGCGCGGCAAGCGCCTTCTTCGACAGCTTGACCTTGACGGTCGCGCTCTTGCCGGCCTTGACCGATTTCGGCACGACGACCGTGAGCGTGTAGCGCTTCTTGCCGATCTTGACCTTGACCGACTTCGGCGCCGACAGCGTCGCGTCGACGTTGGAGGTGACGCGGCCGATCTGCACGCTGCCGTTCTTGCCGACCGTCTGCGCCTTCTTGAAGTCGACGGCCTTCGGCGCGAGCGCCGGCGGCGTCACCGGCGGCACGACGGGCGGGACGACCGGCGGGACGACCGGCGGCGTCACCGGCGGCGCTGCGGCGAACGTGATCGGCGTCATCGTGTCGAGCGAGCGGTCCGGCACGCCGTGGGCGGCCATCGTCAGGATCCCGCACTCGATCACGCGGCAGTCGAACGATCTGCCCTCTCTCGTCGTGTAGGTCGGCGAGACCGTCAGGGTCGTGCTGAAGGTGCCGTCGAGGTTGAGCGTGTCGCCATTGGCGGCCGGCGCCGCGCCCGGGCGGATCCACTTCGTCGTCGCGAACGTCGTCGCGTTCGTGAAGAAGTCGGCCGTCTTCGGGCCGTAGGCGAGGTAAAAGCCGATCCCGCCGTTCTTGTTCGGGTCGAAGCCCGTGCCTCTGACGGTGACCGTCGTGTCTGCGTCACGGCTGAGGCCGGTCGTCGGCGCGGCGGCGACCGTCGGGGCGCCGATGCCCGGAACGGCGAAGTGAATCGGTCTGGTCGCGATCAGCGTGTCGTCGGGGAAGCTCTGCGCTCTCCACGCGGTGACCGCACACTGGGTGACGGAGCAGTCGACGGTCGTCGCGCCGCTTCTGAAGGTCTTGGCGACGGTGACGGTCGTCGTGAATCTGCCGTCGGCCTCGATCCGTCTGTCGGCCGCCGCGGCGCCCTCTCTGAGGGTCGCCGCGCCGGCGAAGTCGAACAGGGTTCTTCCGTCGACTCTCGCGGTGAGCGCGACGTAGGCGCCTCTGGCGGGGTCAGTGTTCGGCGCGCCGAACTCGGTCCCGGTTACGGTGACGACCGTCGGCGCGGCGACGTCGAAGTTCGACGTCTGTCCGAGTCTGATCGACGGCGCCGCAAGGGCCGCCGGGGCGGCGGCCGCGAGCGTGCCGGCGGTGAGGGCGAGCGCGAGGCCGATTCGGCCGGCCGGTCGCGTCCGTGCTGCGATTGGGTTCATGCGCATGCGGCGCAAATCCTCCTGGGGGATGGGCGTGCCAGCGGTAAGGGTAGCCTAATTAGGGCTTCCTAAGGCTGCTCATCCCTCACCACGGCCGCCCGCGAGGCGCGGGCGGCGTGGCGAACGCGCGGCGCTCAGCCGGTCGTGACGACGAGGTTGCGGATCGAGCCCCAGGCGTTGCTCTCGAAGTACATGTTGCTGAACAGCGTCGCGCCGGCGTTGGTGATTCTCGCCGCGAGCGGGGCGTAGGTGAACGTCGGCGCGGCCTCCGTCGGGGCCGGGACGGTCAGCTTGAAGAGGTCGACGCGCTTCGCCGGCAGGTTCGAGCAGGCCGCCCCGGTGACGGTGAAGACAAGCCGCGAGCTGGCGCCGTTGAGCTCGATCTCGGGGTTCTTGAAGGTCAGGTCGATCCCGTGCGCCTCCCAGAGGAAGCGGACCGCGCCGGTGTAGGCGAGGCGGCCCTTCGAGTCGCTGCCGGCCGCCTGGTACCAGCTGTTGGCGGCATCGAAGGCGAACGTCGCCGAGTAGACCAGCGTGGGGCCTCTGGTCGGGTCCGGGAAGCTCTCCGTCCCCTCCGGATACTTCTCTCTCGCGCCGAGCGTCGCGCCCTCGCTGACCTGGATGCCGTCGTTGGCTCCCAGGCCGCTGCTGATGTAGCGCATCCAGCTGTCGCGGCCGTACCAGACCATCGGCGCGCTCGCCACATTCGACGCGCCCTCGGTGGGGCGCGCGAGCGGAGCCGCGGCGGCCGGCACGGTGCCGGTGCTGTAGCCGTCGCACACGGCCGGGGCCGTCGGCGTCGGCGTGGTCGGCGTCGTGGGCGTCGTCGGGTTCGTCGGTCTCGGGACGTTGCCGGTGCCGGTCGATCTGTTCGTCCCCGGGCCGAGCTTCGCCGCGACCTTGACGGCGCCGAGCGGCGCGGCCGGCAGGCGTCTCAGCGCCAGACGGGTGCGCAGCGCCTTCGCGCCGGCGGCGGTCAGACGCGCTCTGCCGCCGTCGACCGTCGCGGTGCGGTTGGCGGCGTCGAGCGAGACGTCGCGCTTGGGCGCGGTCAGCGCGAACAGCGTCACGCGCTTGCCGGCGAGCTTCGCCGAGACCGTCACCTCACGCGTCCCGATCCGCGTCTGCCACGCCGTCAGCCTGGCGCTGCGCGCTCTGCCGCCGACCGTGCTGCGGAAGGTCACGCTGCCGCCGTGCTTGAGCGTCGCACCCGCCGCGACCGTGCCACCCGAGACCGGCAGGACGATCCGGCTGGCGGTCGCGCGCGCCGGCTTCTGGGCGCTGATACGCACCTTCTGGGCGTTCAGCGCCGACGCCGCGGCGCCCTTCAGCTCGATCGTGGTGCTGCCGCTGGCCGCCGCACCGGCGGTGGCGGGCAGTGCCACGGCCGGCAGCGCCGTCAACGCGAGCACGGTGGCGACGCTGCGCGGTCGGAGACGTGTCATGCGGATGATGCTCCTCGGGGTGGAGGTCCGATCGGAGGCGACCCGCACGACGATCCGCGCCGTCAGGGCACCCTGAAGGTCTTAGGGTACCCTAACGGCGCAGCGGTGGTCACGCCGCGGCGTGCTGCCCGGCGTGCTTGCCCTCGGCGAACTCCTCGACCAGCTTGGCGCAGAAGGCCGGCAGGTCGTCGGGCTTGCGGCTGGTGACGAGGCCCTCGTCGACGACGACCTGCTCGTCGACCCAGTTGGCGCCGGCGTTCTTGAGGTCGGTTCTGAGACTCGGCCACGACGTCAGCGTGCGATCTCTGACGACGTCGGCCTCGATCAGGGTCCAGGGGCCGTGGCAGATCACCCCGACCGGCTTGTGCTGCTCGAAGAAGTCGCGCACGAAGCCGATCGCGTCGGCGTCCTGGCGCAGGAAGTCGGGGTTGGCGACGCCGCCGGGCAGGACGAGCCCGTCGTAGTCGTGGGCGCTGACCTCGTCGACCGTTCTGTCGGCCGTGAAGCGGTCGGCCTTGTCGAGATGGTCGAAGCCCTGGAACTCGCGTTCGAGCGAGACGAGGTCGGTCTCTCCGCCGGCGTCGAGAACAGCTTTCAGCGGCTCGACCAGTTCAACCTGCTCGACGCCGTCGGTCGCGAGAAAGGCGAAGCGCTTGCCGTTCAGTGCATTGCTCATGTCGGTCCTCCTTGATGTCGGACGTGACAGGAGCGCTACCCGCCGTGCGGCGAGGAAAACAGCGAGGGTCGCTACGTCGCCTGCGCGCCGGCCGGCTCGTCGACCATCTCGAGCCGCTCGTCCAGGCGCGTCATGCGGAAGATCCGCTGGACCGCCTCGGGGCCGCGCACGACGACGAGGCGGCGCCCCTGTTCGCGGGCGCGCGCGTCAGCGGCGACGACGATCCGCAGACCGGTCGAGTCCATGAAGGCGAGCCTGCGCAGGTCGAGCACGATCGCCGGCGGCGCCTCGCGTTCGATCCGCGTCAGCTCGCGTTCGACCTGACCGGCGCTGGCGATGTCCAGCTCGCCTTCGAGCGCGAGCCGAACGGTCGTGCCGTCTGTCTCGGTGGTGAGCTCCAGGAGGGTCATCGAACGAGAGGCACGATAGCGGCTATCGCACCTGCATGTGCGGAAGTTCGCCCCCTTCGCGGCGGCCTCACGCCGAAAGCGCTTTCACGCCGTCTGCTCGGCCCAGTCGGTCAGCTCGAGCCAGACCTCGCTGCGCGTCGGGAAGGGCGCCGCCACCTGCGCGATGCGGTCGACCGGCACGGCGCCGGCGACGGCGATTGCGGCGGCGTGGACGAACTCGGCGACGTCGGGCCCGACGAAGGTCGCGCCGACGAGCGTGCGCGCCGCGGTGTCGACGACGAAGCGCGCGTGCTGCTGCTCGCCCTTGCCGGCGAAGCTCGCGCCGGCGGTGTGGTCGATCCGCGCGTCGACGACGTCGACCGCGAGGCCGGCTCTGCGCGCGGTCGCCTCCGTGTGGCCGACGGCCGCGACCTGCGGCTCGGTGAAGATCACGCGCGGGGGAGGGCCGATCGGGTGCACTCTGGCGCTCTCCTGGCCGGCGATCTGCGCGACGGCGACGCGCGCCTGCAGCTTGCCCTGATGGGTCAGCAGCTCGCGGCCGTTGCAGTCGCCGATCGCGTACAGCCAGTCGTTGCCCGGCACGCGCATGCGGTCGTCGACCTCGACGGCTCTGCCCGGCTCCAGCCCGACGGTCTCGAGCCCGAGCGCGCCGGTGTGCGGCGCACGGCCGGCCGCGACCAGCAGCACCTCGGCGCGCAGCTCCTCGCCGCTCTCCAACGTCAGCACCGAGGTCGCCTCGGCGGCGTCGCGGCGGGCGCCGGTCGCTCTCACGCCGACCCGCAGCTCGACGCCGCGGGCGCGCAGACCGTCCGCGACCCGCTCGGAGGCGAGCTCCTCCTCCTGCGCGATCAGCCGCTCGCCGACCTCGACGAGCGTCACCTGCGCGCCGAAGCTCGCCCACGCCTGCGCCATCTCGACGCCGACGACGCCGCCGCCGAGGATCAGCAGCCGCGGCGGCACCTGTCGCGCGGTCGTGATCTCGCGGTTGGTCCACGGCTGCAGCTCGCGCAGGCCCGGCACGGGCGGGATCGAGGCGCCGCTGCCGACCGCCAGCACGACCGCGCGCCGCGCCTCCAGCAGCAGCTCCTCGCCGTCTCTGCCGGTCACGCGCACGCGCCGCTCGCCGTCGAGGCGCGCGACGCCGCGGATCAGCTCGATCCCCTTCTCCTCCACCCATGGCAGCTGCGTGCTGTCATCGAGGTCGTGGATCACCTCGTCGCGGCGGCGCAGCGTGGCGATCGTCTCCAACGACGTGTCGCTGACGCCCGCGACGCGCTTGGTCTCCGCGACGAGCGCACCGGGGCGCAGCAGCGCCTTCGACGGCATGCAGGCGTAGAAGGCGCACTCGCCGCCGACCAGCTCGCGCTCGATCAGGATCGTCTCGATGCCGCGGCCGGCGAGCTTGCCGGCCGCGACCTCGCCGGCCGGGCCGGCGCCGATCACGATCGCGTCGCACGTGCGGTCGGGGGTGGGGGAGGTGGTGTTCACGCGCTGACCCTACCCCGCGCCTGAGGTGGGCAACCTGACAGCCGAGCCAGCGGCGAGCGCCCCCGGCGCCTGGGCAGGGACGACCCGGGGTAGCGGTCCTGACATGCCCACCAGAGGCCCGATCGTCCGCTCCGCGGCGTCGCGGCGGCGGGGCGACGGAGACGGAAATCACCGAGCCAGCAGCGATCGCGTCCACGGGACCCGGCGGCTGCTGGAGCGGTATCACGTGCGCGGCGACCGACGCGCGCGCGAGGAGCTGATCACCCGCTTCCTGCCGCTCGCACGTCAGCTGGCGCTGCGCTACTACCACGGCCGCGAGCCGCTCGACGACCTCGTCCAGGTCGCCTCGCTGGGCCTCGTGAAGGCGGTCGACCGCTTCGAGGTCCGCCGCACGACGGCGTTCGCCAGCTACGCGGTGCCGGTGATCCTCGGTGAGCTGCGGCGCTACTTCCGCGACAACGGCTGGTCGCTGCACCTTCCGCGCGGGTTGCAGGAGGCGGTCCTCGCCGTCGACAGAACGGCCGCGCGACTGCAGAGCGAGCAGGGCCGGTCGCCGACCCCGGCGCAGATCGCCGCGGCGCTCGACCTGACCGTCGAGCAGGTGCTGGAGGCGATGGAGGCGGCGCGCGCGACCGACACGGTCTCGCTCGACGCGCCGCGCCCGACCGCCGACGGCGAGCGCGACGCGCTCGTCGACGCGCTCGGCGACGACGATCGCCGGCTGGAGCTGGTCGAGTACCGCGAGGCGATCGCGGGCGCGCTCGACGCGCTGCCCAGACGCGAGCGCGAGATCCTCTGGCTGCGCTTCCATGAGGACCGCACGCAGAGCGAGATCGCGACGCAGCTGGGTGTCTCGCAGATGCAGATCTCACGACTGCTGCGGCGGACCGTGGATCGCCTCCGCACGGTCGCCGACGCAAGCGGCTGAGCGGCGGCGGCGCGGAGAGGTGCGCCGCCGCCACGTGTGAACGGATTCAGAAACGCAGCACGGACGCGATCCCTCCGTGCGGGCCCAGCTCGGGCCGATCTCGCAGCGCGTGGACGTCGGCACGCTGCACGATCGCGGCGGCGATCGCGTCCTCGAGGATGTTGTCGCGCGGGACCGCGTTCCCTTCGCCGGAGGGGCAGCCGCCGGGGCCGACGCCGAGCCAGCCGGAGGTCGGGCAGGCGTAGCCGGGGGAGGCGAAGCCGGCTTCGTAGAGCAGCGTCGAGACGCGCCGCTCGTTGAGCGCGTCGAGCACGTCGCCGAGGCCGGCGGCGGCTTTCTCGCCATGTGCGAGACCGGCATTGAGCTTGTCCAGCAGCTCGCCGAGATGGCGTTCGTCGGCGGCCGCGAAGAGCGGCTGCGCGGCCGCGAGCGCCTGGTCGGCGCCGGCGTTCTCGACGTCGACGTCGAAGCGCCCGAGCAGCCGCTCGCGCAGGTAGGGGTGGAGCATCCGCTCGAAGTCGGGCCAGCGCTCGGCGGAGATGCCGATCGCGAGCCGCTTGAACGGCTCGCTGCGGTAGTGGTCGAGCAGCGCGGTCGCGGCGTGGTCGAGGTGCTTGCGGACCTCCTCCTCGATGCTGCGCTGGTAGTTGGACTGCGACAGGCCGCCGTTGTCGTGCTGGCTCGGCACCAGGTCGGCGAACGCCTCGACCTCGTGCAGCGAGCCGTCGGGCGTGTCGGCGAACAGCCGCAGCGTGCGGCGGTTGACGAGCGCGATGCAGCGCCTGCCACGGCCGTGGCCGATCAGCGGATCGAGCCACGGTGTGTCGTTGACGACGACCGCGCCGGGCACTGCGTCGGGGAGGCGCAGCACCTCGAACAGGTCGGAGGGGCCGGAGGCGAACAGCGCGAGCGCGTGGGCGCCCTTGGCGGAGAAGTCGCCGCGGAGGAAGTCACGCACCCTCCCGACGTCAATGCGCAGCGCTTTCTTGGCGTCGTTGTCGAGATCGGCGTTGCGCGCGTGGCGCTCCGCCGCGTCGACCAGGGACGTGATCTGGGAGGCTCGAGCTGGCTGCGTGCCGAACGAGGCGGGATCGAGGTCCATATAGACGCTCAGCACCTTGTGTCCGTTCTGTGGGTGCAGCGCTGCGAGCCGGCGAAGCCGGTCGTGGTCGAGGTCGTTGACCTGCACGTCTGTCCTCCTCATGGTCACCTGCTCACCTTGGGAAGTACCTGCTGACGGCAGGGCGGAAACCCCGGATCACGCCGGCTCGCCGTGGGCTCTCATCTGCGTCTGCGTCGCCGCCGTCTCGGGGGCGGGTCGGTCGACCGTTCCTCCCACAGCAGCACCAGCTCAGACAGCTCGAAGCCGAGCCCGTGAGCCAGTTTGATCAGCACGCGGAAGGTGGGGTTGATCTCGCCGCGCTCGATCGCGCCGACGTAGTTGCGGTGCAGCCCGCTTCTGAAGCCGAGCACCTCTTGCGATAGACCGCGCCGAGCACGCAGCTCGCGCACGGCGCGCCCAAGTCGCTCGTGCTCGCCTGATTGGATCTCAGTGCTCATGGGCCAGAAACATTTCAGTCTCTGCGCCGCGGGTCTACAGCCTCGTTCCGGGCAAAAAGCCCGTGGAAACTGGTGTTAGCGATGTTTTGGTCGAGATCGCTCGATCCATCACCACATTTGTGGTGTCAACGAGGCGCTCAGGCGGCGTCGGCGAGCGCGGCCAGATCGCCTGAGGTCGCGAGCTGCGCGAGCGCATCCCGCTCGATCGCGCGCACCTGCGCCGGCGCCAGCGCGAGCTGGCGGCCGATCTGCGCGTGCGGCAGCGGCGCGCCGTCGGCCTCGAGGCCGAAGCGCAGCTTGATCACGTCGCGCTCGGGGGAGGGCAGCCCGTCGACGCTGCGGCGGACCGTCTCGCGCCGCAGCAGCAGCCCGACCTGCTCGTCGATCAGCGGCGCGTCGCTCGGCAGCAGCTCGCCGAGCGTCGTGTCGGTGTCGGCTGACACGACCTGGTCGAGGCTGGTCAGCGAGCGGGCCAGCTCGCGCAGCTCGGCGACCTGCGCCGCCGGCATGTCGGCGGCGAGCGCGATCTCGCCGACGGTCGGCTGACGGCCCAGCTCGGCCTCCAGCCGTCGCGCGGCGGCGGCGACCTTGCGCTCGCGCTGGGCGACGTTGACCGGCAGCCGGATCGCGCGCCCGTGGCTCGCCATCCCGCGCTGGATCGCCTGCCTGATCCACAGCGTCGCGTAGGTCGAGAAGCGGAAGCCCTTGCGCCAGTCGAACTTCTCGACGGCGCGGATCAGCCCGACGACGCCCTCCTGGATCAGGTCGAGCAGGGCCAGCTCGCTGACGCCCTGGAAGCGGCGGGCGATCGAGACGACGAGGCGCAGGTTGTGGTTGACGAGCCGTTCCTTGGCGCTCAGGTCGCCGCGCTCGATCCGGCGCGCCAGCTCCAGCTCCTGGGCCGGCGTCAGCAGCGGATAGCGGCTCGCGCGCCGCAGAAACAGCTGCAGCGCGTCGATCGTGTCGTCGGGGGCGGGGTGGTCGTCTGCCATCTCCTGACGGCATGTACCCGGGCCGCCCCGCCCGCATGCGAGCGGCCGCTCAGCGTGCCCGCCGCCGGCAGCGGCGGGCGCTGCCGATCTGTCGCTCAGCCCTTCTTCGCGCGGTAGGCGAAGGTCACCTTGTAGTCGCCGCGCCAGGCGCAGGTGACTCTCAGCGGCGGTCTCGGCCCGAACGGGTAGACGCAGTGGAATCTGCCGATCACGCAGTGGGTCGAGGTCGGGCGGCAGGCGCCGTTGCGGGCGACCGAGCGCTCGTGCGTCTTCGCCATTCTGCGCGCCTCGGGGCATCTCACGACGGTCGCCTCGATCGCGTACACGCGCGTTCTCGGCAGCGAGCCGCACGCGACCGCCGCCGCATGCGGCGCCGCCGTCGCCGTCATGGGTACCGCCGCCAGCGTCGCGACCACGACCGTCGCGGCTGTCAGGTGCCGGTTCATCGTCTCCCCCGGATCGTTGACCTGGTTGGAGCCGATTGTCGCATCTGCGACGAATGCGGCGCGCGGGTTGATCGCGGGGTGGGCGCACGGGCGCGCGCGGCGCGGGAGGCCGCGCGCGCCCGCGGGCGAGGTGCCCGCGGCGCTCAGCGCGCCGCGCTCACCTTCTTTCTGACGGTCCGCGCGGCGCCGCCGCGCGGGGTCGTGGTCACCGTCAGCTGTGCGGCCCGCCGGCCGGCGATCGTGATCCGCAGGCGGCCGCGGCCGCTGGCGACGGCGACCCGCCGGCCGTTGCGGACGGCGGTCGCGCGGACGCTCGCGCCACCGGCGACCGTGACCGTGCAGCGCAGCGCGGGGATCCGTCTGCGCGCTCTCACGACCGTCGCGGCGACGCAGGCGATCGTCGGCATCCCGGCGCTGGAGCCCGGGCGGCCGGCAGGCCCGGCCGGACCGCTCGCGCCGGAGGGTCCGCCCGCGCCGGTCTGGCCGGCGGCGCCCGCGGGGCCGGGCCCGCCGGCTG
>NZ_JAWSTH010000112.1:0-20608 GCF_033542075.1 Conexibacter stalactiti | reverse complement strand
GACGGGCTCGGCGCGACCGCCGGCGGCGGCGCGGCGGGCGGCGGCGCGACGACCGCCGGCTCCTCCTCGGTCACTCTTCTGAACTTCTCGGGGCTGAGCGGGCGCGTGCCGCACGGCTGCTGGACCGAGCCGGTCTGCACCGTCACGACCTGTGAGTACGACATCCCGCCGGCGCTGACCGTCAGCGTCGTTCTGCCCGGGTTGAACGCGCACAGCAGGCCGGAGGTCGCGTCGGTCACGACCTTGCCGTCGGCGCCCTGCAGCGGCTTGCGCAGGTTCGCCGTGTTCGGGTCGACGGCGACGAAGTCGGCGACGTCGGGGTCGGAGCTGCTGAAGCGGTACTCCGGCGTCAGCCGCGTGCCGCAGTTGGCCTGCAGGCAGAGCGCAGCGGGGAACGACACATAGGGATCGGCGCCGGTCGGGTTCGGGCTGCCGTCCGAGGCTGAGATCGGCCCCCAGCGGTCGCCGCCCAGCGGCCGCCGGCCGAGCCCCTGGAACAGCGCCGGTCTGCTGCGGCGCAGCAGCGTGCCGTCGATGGCCGCCAGCGACAGCTGCTTGATCAGCGGCTGCATCCGCACCGACACCGGCGCGCGGTTGGTCGCCGGGTCGCGTCTGAGCAGGTCGAGGCTCAGCAGCAGATAGCCGCTGTCACCGAAGACCGCGTCGGCCTGCTCGGGCTGCTGGGCGTTAGCGATCGGCGAGCGGTAGCCGAGCGTGCCGGTGCCGTAGGCGGGGATCGTCTGCGCGCCGCCGGCCGGGATCTGCGTCACGCGCTGCTCCTCGGGCCGTTCGTAGAGGTACGCGCTGGCACCCTCGTCGACGAGCAGTCTGGCGATCGCGTCGCCGTCGTCGGCGACGTTGGAGCGCGGCACGAAGCGCGTGTTGAGGTCGCGGCTGCCGACGACGATCGCGGGGACCCCCTGCGCTCTGGCGTCCTGCAGCGTCGCGCGCAGCCACGGCTCCTGCGGCTCCAACGGCACCTGGTACGGATCGGAGGCGGCGAGCGAGCCGCGCGAGTTGTCGATCACGATCACCCGCACGATGCCGTTGCCGCCGCTGGAATCGACGGCGTAGTGGGTGCGCGTGCCGATCGACGTGTCGCCGTTGCCGACCGGGATCGCTCCCGGCGGTGCCGCGGCGGTGCCGAACGGCGCGGGCATGCCGGCGAACGCGGAGCGGAAGCCGGCGACCGAGTCGCCGAGCGAGTCGGCCGCCGAGACCGCGCCGAAGACCGGCAGCGGTGACTGCGCCAGCAGCTCGGCGAGGCGGGCCGAGTCGGGCGCGGGGGTCGCGGTCGCCGAGGTCGTCGGCAGGCGGCCGCCGGTGTACAGCAGCGCGCGCGGCCCGCCGGCGAGGCCGGTCAGCGGCCGCAGCGAGTCGACGAGCGCGCTGACGGCGCGGTCCGGTCCCAGCCCAGCGCCGGCCAGCAGCGAGCAGGGCCCGTCGCAGGTCGCGTGGCCGGCGACGGCGAAGGTGACCGTGCCGGGCTCGAGCGCGACCCCGGCCGCCGCCGTTCCGATCGGCGACTCGGGCACCGCATCGGGCGCGTAGCGGGTGATCGCCGCCGTCTGGACGCGCGCCCGCACGGTCGCGCCGCTGCCGCTCGCGCTCGTGCCGCGGCCGGCGCTGTCGGGCTGCCCCGACCAGCCGCCGACGGCCCAACCGGCGCCGCTCACGGGGTCGAGCGCGAACGCGGCGACCGGATCGCTCTTCTGCGGCTTGTCGTTGGTGACGCCCGCGTAGGCGGTGCGCTGCTCGTCGCGCCAGCCGCTGTCGGTCTCCCGCAGCACGTAGCCGTCGCCCGGCAGGGCGAACGGCGGCAGCACGGGATCGGGCAGCTCCGGGTCGGGCGGCGGCAGCACGGTCGGGATCGGCCAGGTCGCGCCAGGCGTCACCGACACGATCGCACGCACGCGCTCGCCGACCCGCACCGGGGCGGCGGCGACGACGGTCGCGGCCGGCAGCGGCGCGGCCGACGGCCGCCAGGCGGCGGTGGCGCTGTCGCGCACGAACACGACCCCGCCGCCGGCGGCGATCGCGCCACCGTCCGGCAGGCCCGCGACCGTCACGATCCGCGCCTGCGAAGTGGAGCGCGCGAGCAGCTCGTGCAGACCCGTGTCGACGCGCCAGCCGCTGCCGTCGTTGAGCAGCACGTCGGAACCGGCGGCGACGAGCGCCTGCTGGCCGGCGAAGGCGATCGAGCTGAAGTCAGCTCTCTCGAAGCCGGGCGGCAGCACCTGCTGCTCCCATGTCTTGCCGTAGGCGAGCAGCACGCCGGCGCGGCCGACGGCGTAGCCGCGCTGACCGTCGCCGGGCGCGAAGGCGACGCCCATCAGATTGCCGTCGAAGGCGATCGGCGCGGCCGCGTCGCGCTCCCACAGGCCGGTCTCGCTGCGCCACAGCCACATCGCGCCGAGGTCGCCGACGGCGTAGGCGCGACCGGCCTCCGGCCACGCGACGGCCCGCAGCTGCGGCGCGCTGACGGCGCCGGTCGAGCTGAGCAGGAACTCGCGCTCCCACCCGCCGCCGGGCGTGAAGCGGGCGACCGCGCCGCTGGCGCCGACCGCAAGGGCACCGCTCGCGAGCGAGCCGCGCACCCCGTCCGGAGCGGTCACGATCGCGGCCAGCGGCGCGCGCAGCGAGACCGGCCATTGCGCGAAGCGGCTCGGCGTCGGCGCGTCGGTGACCTGCACCGGCCCCTCGATCCAGCCGCGGTCGGCGGAGACGAAGCCGCCGCTGGCGCGATAGTTGTCGCCGGCGCCCGGCTGGCGTGTGAAGCGCTCGCCGTCGAAGCGGGCCCAGGTGCCGGCGTTGGAGGTGTCGTCGCCGCCTTCGGCGAGCGGGTTGGTGAGGACCCGCGAGCCAAAGCCCTCACCCGCGAACGCGAACGAGCGGTACCCGGCGCGACGGCCGAATCTGAGACCGAGCGGCCGGTCGCAGAGCGCCGCGCCATCGGGCGCGGTCGCGTCGCACCAGCTGCCGGTGACGCGCTCCTGCGTGCGCGACCAGTGGAGCGTGAAGTCGCTGTGGCGGCCGCCGTCGAGCTGCAGCTCACCGTCGATCCAGAGACCGTCGGCGGTGACCGTCAACGCCTGCAGGAGGTCGCCGTCGAAGGCGCTCAGCAGCTCGACGCCGCTGGCGGCCGTTCTCGCCTGCTCGAACAGCGGCGCGGCGAGCTGGCGCGGCACCCAGCGGATGCCGTCGTCGTCGGCGACGCGCGCGTACAGCACGACGCCCTGCTCGAGCGTCGCGTCGGTGCGCGCGAGCAGGTAGGCGTTGTCGGGCGAGGTCGCGCCGATCGCGAGGATCGAGAAGCTCGCGGCCGTCTCGGTCGGCAGCTCGATCGTCTCGCGACTCCAGGCGCTGCCGTCCCAGTGCGCGACCGCGCGCTCGGCAGGGCGGCCGGTGAGCCCGACGAACAGCCCCGTGCGACCAGCGGCGGTGTCGTAGGCGGCAAGCGCGACATGTCCCTCGCCGTCTTCCTGGGCGAGCGCCTCGGCCGGTTCTCTGGTGAGCTCGTCGGCCGGCAGCACGATGTCGGCCGGCGGCTGCGGCAGCGCGGTGAAGCGGTCGCCGGGAGCGGTCGCGTTGCGCACCAGCACGACGGTCTGGCTGCCGCGGGCCCGCTGCGGATCGCTGCCGACGAGCACGCCGCCGCCGCGCGGCGTGATGCGCGCCGACGCGGCGTTGGGGCGCGGGCCGCGATACGGCTGGCCCTGCTCGTCGACAGGCGTCTGCGCCGCCGACCAGACGCCGGTGGCGTCGTCGTAACGTTCGAAGAAGAGCTGCTGCGATGGGCTCGTCGGGTTGGCGACCGGGCCGAACGCGAGCAGGCCGGCCGGCTCCTGCAGCAGCGGCAGGTCGAGCGGCGCCTGGCGGTAGGCCCACGTCTCCCCGGCGGCGCCCGCGGTCGCGGCGCCCATCACGATCGTCTCGCTGTCAGCGAGGCCGAGCACCGGCTGCGCCGTCCCGGCAGCGCGCGCGGGGGTGGTCGCGACCGCCAGCAGGAGGGCGGTCGCCGCGATCCAACGTGCACCGATCATCGTGTAGCTCTGCTCTCGCGCGTGACGAATCTGAGCGCGTCGGGCCAACGTCTGCGGACGAGCTGCAACCTGAGCGTGTGGCGACCGGGTCTGAGCGTCCGCAGCGGCGTCCGCGCGACCACTCTGCCCTTGCGCTTGGCCTGCAGTTGCACGCGCGCGGCGCGGCGCAGCGTGAACGAGATCGACAGCCGCAGCCGTCTGTCGACGCGCGGTCTCGACATCTTCGCCATCAGCGCCCTCACGCGCGTGACTCTCGTCTCCGTCGGCGTCGGTTCGGGCTCGGGCTCGACCGCCGGCGGCGCGAACAGCTGCGAGTCGTCGACCGGCGGCGTGTCCGGGATCGACTGCGCGACCGACTCGTTCGGACGGTAGGTGATCACTCTCGAGAAGGCGGGATCGACGTCTCGCGCGCGCGCCGCTCCGTCGGTGAAGTGGAACAGCCAGCCGGCGTTGGTCACCATCCAGCCCTCGTCGGGGCCGGTGAACTCGATCTTGGCGGCGGCGCCACGGCCGGCGCCGCCGGCGGGCAGCCGCTGGATCGCGACCGTCCCGTCGGGCGAGAGCTGCGCGACGCGTGCGCGCGCGGTCGCCGAGCCGCGTTCCTGGAACGACTGGACGACGACCCAGGCGTGGTCGGTGCCGGGCACGGCGGCGACGTCGGCGAAGCGGTCGGTCGCGCCGAAGACGCTCTCGTCGAGCGGCAGCTCGCGGTAGAAGTTGTCGCTGAAGCGGACGGCGATCGGGGGACGCGGTACGGACGTCTCAGCCGACGCGTCGGGCCCTGAGGCGGCGCCGCCGCCGACGTACCACGGCACGGTGCCGGCGGCGACGTCGGCCGCGAGCAGCTCGGTGCCGTGCAGCGGCACCCCAGCGCGCGGCAGCGAGGCGAACAGCTCGTTGCGGAAGCTGGTGCCGCGGATCGAGTGGATCGGCTGCGGCGTCTCCTCGGCCGCGCGCAGCGGCACCTCGCTGTCGCGGTCCTCGCGCTGGGCGCCCATGTAAGTCGTCTCGAAGAAGGCGCCGCCGCTCGCGATCACGTCGCTGACGCCGCGCCCCTGAGGCGCGTAGGTCGACGTCAGCGTCTGGCCGTTCCAATGCAGGTGGTAGCCGCCGACGCGCTGGCCGGCCGGGTCCTGCGCGCCGCCGCCGGCGAACCAGCAGTCATCAGGCCCGCTGCAGGCCGCGGCGCTCATCACGCGGAAGGGGTCGCTGCTCTCCGGCGGCGTCGAGTAGGAGGCGATCACCTGACCGCCGCGGAAGCGGCAGAGGCCGAGGCCGCCGCCGCTGCGCGGGAGGCTCGGCGTGCTCACGACCCAGAACTCGTCCGGACCGGACCACGCGATCCGCGTCGTGTCGGCCGGGCCGCCGCAGACGGTCGCCAGCTGTCTCCACTCGACGCCGTCGTAGGCGTAGAGCCCGCGCGCAACGATCGCGTTGCCCTCGACCGCCAGCAGGCAGCGCGTCGCCGACCAGCAGGAGAGGTCGCCGGGGCGACCGAGCGGGACCTTGTACGGGGAGCCGGCCGGCGGCGCCGGCTGCTCCAGCCGCCATGTGCCGGCGGCGCTGGCGAGCGTCGCCAGCAGCCCGGCGAACCTCACGGGCGAAGCCCCCATCAGCGGGCGGCTTCGCCGCGCTCCCGGGCGAGCAGCCGCGGGAACTCCTCCGGGTCGACCGCCTCGACGGTCGAGAGGACCGCTTCCAGCGCGACGCCGGAGAGCGTCTCGTGCACCAGCAGCGCCTGCGCCGTCTCGTGGACGGCGCCGAGGTTGTCGCGCAGGATCGCGCGCGCGATCACCTCGGCGTCCTTGACGAGCCGCTCGACGGCCTCGTCGATCAGGTCGAGCGTCTTCGGCCCGACCGAGCCCAGCTCCTGCAGCGAGGCGCCGAGGAAGACCTCGCCGGACTTCTCGCCGATCGTGACCGGGCCGAGCTCCTCCGACATGCCGAAGCTCGTCACCATCGAGCGCGCCAGCGCCGTCGCCTCGTGGAGGTCGTCGTGGACGCCGGTCGAGAGGTGGCCGAACTCGAGCCGCTCGCCGGCGGCGCCGGCCAGCATCGCGATCAGCTGCATCACGAGGTCCGGCTCTTCCATGATCGTCTGATCGCGGTCGGTCAGCATGTGCGCCGCGGTGCCGAGCGTGCGGCCGCGCGCGACGATCGAGACCTTGCGCGCGGTCGCGCCGGTCCCCATCGCCTCGGTCACGACCGCGTGCGAGGACTCGTGGACGGAGATGATCCAACGCTCGCGCTCGGTCAGCAGGTGCTTCTTGGCGGGGCCGGAGACGACGCGGTCGATCGACTCCTCGAGCACCTTCTGCGTGATCTCGCGCTCGCCGGCGCGGACGGTCAGCAGCGCCGCCTCGTTGACGACGTTGGCCAGCTCGGCGCCGGAGAAGCCGGGCGTCAGGCGGGCGATCTCGTCGAGGTTGGCGTCGGCGCCCATCGGGCGCTTGGAGCCGTGCAGCCGCAGGATCTCCGAGCGGCCGTGGACGTCGGGCGTGTCGACGGTGATCTGGCGGTCGAAGCGGCCCGGGCGCAGCAACGCCGGGTCGAGGATGTCGGGGCGGTTGGTGGCGCCCATCACGACGAGGCCGCCGTCGCCGGAGAAGCCGTCCATCTCGACGAGCAGCTGGTTGAGCGTCTGCTCGCGCTCGTCGTTGCCCTGGCCGATGCCGGCGCCGCGCTTGCGGCCGGCGGCGTCGAACTCGTCGATGAAGATGATCGCGGGCGACATTCTGCGCGCCTTCGCGAACAGGTCGCGCACACGGGCGGCACCGACGCCGACGAGCGACTCGACGAAGTCCGAGCCGGAGAGGCTGAAGAAGGCGGCGTTCGCCTCGCCGGCGACGGCCTTCGCCAGCAGGGTCTTGCCGGTGCCGGGAGGACCGACCAGCAGCACGCCCTTCGGCGCGGCGGCGCCGAGGTCGAGGTATCTGGAGGGGTCGTCGAGGTAGTCGCGGATCTCGGCCAGCTCGGCGACCGCCTCGGGCACGCCCGCGATGTCGGCGAACGTGACCTTGTGCGCGGTGCCCTTGCCCTTCTTCTTGCCTCTGCCGGTGAAGTTGGAGAAGGAGGCGATGCCGCCGGCGCCGCCGTCCTGGCCGATCCGCATGAAGAGCGCGAAGAGGCAGACGAGCAGCAGGATCGGCAGCAGGAACTGGACGACGATCGTCAGCTGCGCCTTGCCCGGCTGCTGCTTGACGGCGACGATCGCGCCGCCCCTTTCGAGCGTCTGCGAGATCAGCTGCGTCTGCGCGCCGGAGGAGGGATACGCCGACCAGAACAGCTCGGCGTCTCTGGTCACGACCTGCACGCGCGAGTCCTGGTCGAGCAGCGTCGCCTCGACGACCGCTCTGTCTCTCGCGAGCGTGAAGACCTGGCTCAGCGGGATGCCGACGCCGTCGCTGGAGGGCTTGGTCGCGCCGAGCAGCGTGAAGAAGAGGATCACGATCACGATCGCGGCCGTCATCAGGCCGAGCGCGAAGAGGTCTCTCAGCAGGAATCTGAGCACGCGCACGGCGCCGTTGCGGACGGCGTCGGCGGCGGGGTTGCGGCGCTCGGCGAGGCCGGAGCGCACTCTCGCTCTCGCAAGGCCGTCGGCGCGCGTCGCGCGCTTGGTGCCGAGCGGGCGCTCGTCCTCTGAGGGGTCCTGCTGTGGGGCCTGGTTGTCGGTCACGGATCCTGCGCTTCGTGTGGGGAATCGAAAGACGTCCGGCCCCGCCGCTGGTCACGGCGGGGCCGGGCGTGTGCTGCGGGGGCCGTGCGCTTAGCGCTTGGCCTTTCTTCTGGCGGCTCTTCTGGCGGCGGCCTTGACGGTGACGGTTCTCGTCACGGTGTTGGCGGTGCCGCCGGTCGGGGTGAAGGTGAACTTCACGGCGACCTTGAGCTTCTTGCCCTTGGCTCTGGCGAGCGCCTTCTTGGCGGCAGCCGAGAGGTTCAGTCTCAGCGTCACTCTGCCGGCGCCTCTCGGGCTGGCGGAGACCGTCGCGACCTTGATCGTTCTTCTGCCGACCTTCGTCGTCGCCTCGGCCTTCAGCGCGCCGGCGCCCGGGAGCTGCACCGAGAAGGTGATCAGCGAGGCGGTCGACTTGCTGCTCGGGATCGAGAAGACGTTGCTCGGAGCGGCCGGCGGGTTGACGACCGGCGGTCTGACGACCGGCGGGACGACGACCGGCGGGACGACGACCGGCGGTCTCTGCTCGCCGCCACCGCCGCCCTTGTTCCAGTCGATCGCGTTGACCGCGGCACGCGCGTAGTCGGCCAGCGGCACGTCTCTGCTGTTCGGGAGCGGCGAGTAGTCCTGGTTGGTCAGCGCCTGCCCGTAGGAGGAGACGATCACTCTCAGGTAGTCCTTCACGGTGCGGGCCTTGGCCTCTTCGGCAGCGGAGCCGCCGTAGACCTTGGAGCTGTCGTCCCAGGCGAGCGTGTACGTCAGCACGCAGGCGCCGTAGCTCGCGCCACCGGCGGCAGCGGCTCTGCCCCAGTTGCCGAGCGTCGGGTCGCCGTTGCGCGACTCCGCCGGGGTCGGCACGCCGGAGAGCGTGACCGTCTGGCAGTTGGCGCCCTTGCCGCCCGTTCTCGGGACGTGCGCCAACGCGTCGAAGGTCGGCTCGGCGTACGCGCCGGGCGTCGCGTTGCCGGCTCTCGTCTGCAGCGGCGACCAGAACGTGTAGTCCTGCGCGGCGGCCGTGGCGGCCGGGGTGATCTCGAAGCCTCTCGCGCGCGCGGTCGCGAGGTCGGCGTAGCCGATCGATCCGTCGGTCGCTCTGACGGCGTCCGACAGCGGGCCGGCGCTCGTCGAGGAGGCGACGCAGACCTTGTCGGCGCCGACCGGGCAGGTCGCGCCCTGACCGACGACGATGGTCGCTCTACCGGAGCCGGCGCTCGGCCAGTCGGTGTTCGGCGAGCTGTATCTCGACAGCCAGCCGCGCGTCGGGTTGATCAGCTGGAGGTAGGCCTTCCAGCCGTAGGTCGTGCCGGAGACGTCCGGACGGACGATGCGGCGGACCGGGACCTCGGCGCAGTTGTCCTCGGTGGCGTTGGTCTGGTCGCCGCCGCTGATGCCTCTCGGGTCACCGGTGATGCCCGGCGCGATGTCGCCCCAGGTCGTCGCGACGCCGGCGAAGGCGGCCTCGACGTCCTCGTTGCTGACGCGGATGCGCTGCGTGAAGTTGGCCGCGCTGTCGCCGGTGTCGGCGACGGCGCCGTCGGCGCCGTTGGTGACGCTGTCAACGTCGCCGATGTTGCAGCCCTCGGGGGCGTGCAGGATCAGCGTCGTGGCGCCCGTCGCAACCGGGATCACGTGGACGATGCCGTTGTCGGCGTCGCCCGGAAGGCCAGCCTCCATCAGCGAGATCTGGTCGGCCGTCGGCGGCTCGTCGGTCGTCGCGGCGGCGGAGAGGCCGTCGCGGACGCCGTTGTCGAGCGGCACTCTGCAGGTGTTCGCGACGACGCACAGCAGCGTCGAGGAGCCTCTGCCGGCGCCCATCGAGGCGAGCCCGTTGCCGGAGCCGTTGCCGCTGTAGATCGGCGCGGTCGGCGCGCCGCCGCAGCCGTTGGAACCCTCGAAGACCGACTTCCAGTAGGACTGGGCGGCGTTCTGGAACGAGGCGCCCTGGATTCTCACGCCGGGTGCGCCCTGGCACTCGGCGATCGTGAAGGCGGCGTGCGCGTCGGTGGCGCCGAAGGCGCCCGCGCCGACCGCCAGCACGGCGATGCCGGCGGCGAGTGCGCGACGCGGCGCGCGAGACGCAGCGGGTGATGCCATAGGGGGTGTGGTCCTTTCCTGACGATGCGTTGTCGTGGAGGCGGACGAGACTCTGTTGCGGGCGCTTGGCCGCCGCCAGAGTCGTTCACAAGAAGACTGCGGTCCGTTCACAGCTCCATGGCAACCTGATAACGACTCGTTCACCTGAATTGGGTAGTGCCGCGAATTCACGGGCGTCTCGCTCCGTGCGTCGCGCTCTTGGTCCCGCCTCTGGATGCTCTTCGCGCCGTTCTTCTGGTCGCTCTCGTCGTTCTCTTGGCGACGACGACGAAGCGCGCGTTGGCCGTTCTCGTGCGCACGCGGCCGCCCGCGCTCGGCGTGAGCGTCACCGTGACTCGCACCGGCAGCGGCGTGCCCTTGCGCACGGCCGCACGGTCGCGCGCCGCCAGTCTCAAGGTCAGGCTGACCGTGCCGCGTCTGGCGGCGCTGCCGCGTGCGCTGGCGACCTGCCGCACGCGCGCTCTTCTCGCCCGCGTCCCCCTCGCAGTCCTTCTCACGACGACCGGCCGCGTTCTCGCGAAGGCGCGGACGGCGCCCGCGACCGGCACGACGACGCGCAGCGCGAGCGTGCCGTCTCTGCGCGAGCTGACGCGCAGCACGAAGTCATCGCTCTCGCCGACGATCTCCTCGTTGATCGCATCGCCGCCGAGACCGGCCGGCGGCGGCGCCGTCTGCGACGCGTCGACCTCCTGCACCGCGAAGGCGTCGGCGAGCTCGTTGGCGTCGCCGGCGACGAGGTTGCTGGCGCGCGAGACGAACCCGAGCGTGCGCCCGTCGGCCGACAGCGCGACGCCCGGTTCGACGGTGTCGTTGACGTCGCCGCCACCCGGCCGCAGGACACGGCGTGTGCCGCCGCCGGGAGCGAGGTCGACGGTGTAGAGCTCGGTCGAGCCGGCCGAGGAGCGCGGGTCGCCGATCAGCGGAGGCGCCGGCGGCAGGAACTGCCGCCGGGCGGTCGCGAGCAGCACGCGCTGGCCGTCGGCGGAGATCGCGACCGACTCGACGTCGCCGTTGACGGCGGCGTTGGCGCCGATCGAGCCCTTCGTCAGCGTGCGCGTCCCGGCCTTGCGCGTGACGCCGTCGCGCATCGAGGTGACGTAGGCGTCGAGCGCCACATCAGAGTCCTGCGCCGGCCGCGGACCGGCGCCCGAGACGAACGCGACCGTCATGCCGTCGGCGCTCAGCGCGGGCGCGCGGCTGCCGATGTCGAAACCGCCCCCGTCGGTGTCGGTCAGCGGGCCGTCACACGGCGCGACCGACGTGAGGCTCGGCGAGATCTGGCCGCCCTGCCCGCAGCCGGGGTCGTCGGGGTCGGAGATCCCCGTGATCCGCCGCGTGCGCGCGCCGGGCTCGTCCCAGCGGCGCCAGAGGTAGTAGCGCTGCGCGTCGTCGAGCGTCTCGCCACCGATGAAGCGCGTCTGGGCGGTCGCGTTCTCGCCGACCCACGCGACCGTGCTGCCGTCGCGGCTGATCGCGACCGGCGTCTGCGCCCCGCCGACCGCGCCGCTGCCGTCGAGCGCGGCGCTGGCGAGCACGGTGCGACGCTGCCGCAGGTCGCGCACGAAGACCGCGCCGGGCGGTGTGTCGATCGCGTCGCGCGCCGGCAGGTCCGACTGCTGCTCGACGGTGCGGAAGGCGACGAAGCGGCCGTCGGCGCTGATCCCCTGGCCGGCGAACACAGCGGCGCCGGGCGTGCGGCCGGGCAGCGGCGGGTCGCGCGGTTCGTAGGCGGCCGGCTCGTCGCCGCCGTCGCGCGCCGAGACGAGCTGATACGCGCCGCTGGCGGGGCGGTCGGGGAGCAGCGGGATCGTCATGTCGCGCACGTAGACGTCGACGTTGTCGTTGACGTCCTGCGGGACCAGTCTCTGGGCGGTCGCGAAGGCGACCCAGCGACCGTCGTCGCTGACCGACGGAGCGGCGGCGCCGCGCAGCAGCAGCTCGCCGCTCAGCTCGTCGAACTGGTCCCCGTCCGCGACGAGCGCGATCGCCCCGCTCTGGCGGTCGAAGCGGAAGATCCCGCCCTGCCGCAGCGTGCCCGGCGCATCGGGGTCGTCGTCGGCGAAGAAGTTCGACGCTCTCGTCTGCAGCACGACCCAGCGGCCGTCGCCGGAGAGGTCGAGCGCGGTCGTCGCGCCGTCGGCCTGCTCGAGCCGGCCGTTGTGGACGGAGGTGAGCTGGGCCTCGCTCCAGTCAGCGTGGGCGGCGGCCGGCAAGGCCGCCAGCGCGCCCACGCTCGTCAGCGCCACCAACGTCGAACGTCTCATCTGACGACCACCCTCTGGACGACGGTTCTGCGGTTGCCGGCCTTGTCGCGCACGGTAACGCGGACGCTGTAGCGGCCGGCTCTGCGATAGCGGTGGGTCGCTCTGACGCCGCGGCCTCTGCTGCCGTCGCCCCATTCGATCGCGACCCTGGCGACGCCGGAGGACTCCGCTCTGACGCCGTCGGAGACGGTCACGCGGACGCCCTGCCTGGGCGCGGTCGCTCTGCGGCGGGCGCTGGCTCTCGCGCCTCTTCTCGCCGCTCTTCTGACCGGCGCCGCCTTCACGCGCACGCGCGCGATGCGCGCCACCGGCGCGGTGCGATCGACTCTCAGGCGCGTCACGAGGCTCGTCGTCGTCTGCTGCGAGGCATCGGTGGCGACGATCGCCAGCTCGTGGTTGCCGTCGCCGAGCGCGGCTGTTCTGAGCGTCTGTCTCAGCGCTCTGAGCCCGGTCGCGACCTCTTCGCCGTCGACCTGGACGGCGTAGGTGACGCTGCCCGAGGAGGTCTGCGCGCGATCCCAGCTGACCGTCACCTCGCTCGCGCGCGTCCAGCCGAGCGGCGGGTAGACCATGAAGTCGCCGGGCGGCGCGTCGATCGAGGCGGCGACGACCTGCTTGCCCTCCTCTCTGCCCTGCAGGAAGGCGGTCAGCGCGCTGCCGTACTGCGAGCCGCCGAAGCGCAGCTCGCTGACGGCGCCGCCTCTGGCGCCGCTGACGATCCGTCTGAAGGGCGTGCCGTCGATCCGCCGCTCCAGCAGGCCGACGCCGGCCGAGCCGCCTTGGTCGACGACCCACGCGGCCGACAGCGAGCCTTCCTTGCCGCGCACGACCTGCGGGTTCGGCGCGCTGCGCGGCGTGCCGTCGTCGAGCCGCGTGGCGGGGTTGACGGCCGCCTCGTCGCCGGTGACGTCGAGCGCCTGCGCGTCGAGCGAGATGCCGGCGTCGAAGCCGCCGCTGTCGTCGACCGAGACGCTGACCGCGCCGAGCGCGCCGGCCGGCCCGTCGGCGCCGCCGCCATCGACCGCTCTGTGGCCGAGGAAGGTGCCGGCGCCCTCGACGAGGCTCGACGGCAGCATGTTGACGAGCAGCCGCGGGCGCGTCCACGCGCTCTGCGAGTCGACCTGCTGGCGGAAGCCGACGATCGTCTCGCCGAACGGCGCGACCGCCAGCGCGACCTGGTCGGCGGCGCCGCGCAGCGGCTTCCCGTCGACCTCGCTGGGGCTGACCGGCAGCACGTTGCCGAGCACCTGGCCGAAGACGCGGCGCGCGTAGACGCGCGGCGTCAGCGCGTCGTCGGGCTCGATCCAGGCGACGACCGCGTTGCCGTTGCCGTCGCTGCGCACCTGCGGGCCGTTGAGCGCGGTCGGCTCGGCCTGCGGCTGGCTCTGGATGCGGTCGACCGGCTGACCCAGCTGCGACCAGAACGAGCCCGAGTAGCGCTGCAGGCGGATGTCGGCGTCGATCGTGCCGGGCGGCAGCGTCGGGCTCTGGCGCTGCAGCACGACGCGGTAGGCGAGGTAGGCGACGCCGCCCGGGCCCATCGACAGCGACGGGGCCGCTTCGAGCCCCTCGCGCACGTCGAGGTCGATCGCGATCGGCGCCTGGAAGCTGCGCGCGCCGGGATCGAGCGAGGCCGAGTACATGCGGTTCTGCACCCCGCCGCCGAACTGGTGAATCCAGGTGACGACGAGCCGGCCGCCGTTGCCGGCGCCGATCGCCGGCCACGAGGAGTCGAATCGCTGTCCGGCGTCGACCCGCTGCGGCGCCTGCCATCTGCGGTCGACGTAGCGGCTGACGAAGACGTGCGTGCGGCCCTCGACGCGCTTGCGGTAGACGAGGCCGCCGCTGCCGTCCTCGGCCATCGCGACGCCGTCGACGCCGATCACGTCAGCGGACGGACCGTCGAGCGTGACGGCCGCGTTGATCGTCGCGGAGGCCGTCGGCACGCCCGCGGCAAGGCCGAGCGCGAGCAGGGATGCGAGGACGAGCGCCGGCTTTCGGCGAGGGGCGAACGGGCGCACGGCAGCGCACAATGCAGCCTCACCTCACCGATCGCGTGAAGAAGTTGAGAACGTGAAACGCGCGTTCACGAATCGGTAACTGGGGTCGATTGACGATGCGCCACCATCGCTTCGCGTGCCGACTGCGGTGCGTCGCAGCCCGCGCGCATCCGTCACCACGAAACCGTCTCTCGGAGGTCCTGTGCGTCAACGCGCAACCACAATCGCCCTTGCCGCCATCGCGGCTACCGCGGTCGCCGCGCCCGTCGCGAGCGCCGCCAAGACGACGATCACGATGAGCGGCTCGACGTCGGTCGCTCCGCTCGTCACCGAGCTCGCGAAGAAGTACATCGCGAGCGGCCAGCCCGGCTACAACAAGGTCAGATTCGTCCTCCAGCAGGGCGGCTCGGACACCGGCATCACCGACGTCTCGCGCGGCCGCGTGACGATCGGCAACGTCTCCCGCACGCAGCAGGCGTCGGATCCGGGCGGCCTCGTCTTCAACAAGATCGCGTACGACGCCATCTGCATCATCACCAACCCGGCCAACCCGCTCGGCACGCTCTCGCAGGAGCAGGTCTCCTCGATCTTCACCGGCCGCACGCGCGCGTGGAGCCAGGTGCCCGGCGCCAGAGCGACCGGCTCGATCGAGCTGATCAGCCGTACGGCGACCTCCGGTACCGCCGACGCCTTCAGAGAGATCTTCCTCGGCGGCCAGCAGTCGGTCGCCGCCTCCGCGCAGGTGAAGTCCTCCAACGGCCTCGTGCAGTCGACCGTTCTCAACACCAGAGGCGCGATCGGCTTCGTCTCGCTCGACTTCGTCAGAGAAGGCCTCAAGACGATCAACTACCAGGGCGTCGCGTGCACGCTGCGCAACGCCAAGTCGGGCCAGTACAAGGGCGTCCGCCCGTTCTCGCTCGTGACGCGCGGCGCGCCGAGCGGCGAGGCGAAGAAGTTCATCAAGTGGGCCCAGAGCAGCGCTGCCGCCAAGGCGGTCGTCAACACGCACTGGATCCCGGTTTCGTGAACTCCCTGCCGTCACGGAGACGCGGCGCTCCGCGCCGTCCTCCGGAGCGCGCCGAGCTGTGGCTCGGCGCGCTGGCGGCAACCCTGCTGGTGCTGATCCTGGGGATGCTGTTCTTCGTCTTCAAGGAGGCGTGGCCGTCGTTCAGCCACAACGGCCTCGCCTGGTTCGGCAGCGGCGGCAACACCCAGCAGCAGCTGGCGGCGATCTACGAGTCGCCGTCGAACCCCGACGACTACGTCTACCACCTGCGCGCCTGGCCGCTGATCTACGGGACGATGCTGAGCACCGGCCTCGCCGTCCTCTTCGGCCTCCCCTTCGCGCTGCTGTGCGCGCTCTTCATGGTCGAGTTCGCGCCGCCCGGCGTGCAGCGCGTGATGACCCCGGTCGTGCGCTTCCTCGCGGCCGTCCCGTCGGTCGTCTACGGCCTGATCGGGATCCTCGTGGTCGCCCCCTGGATCGACCGCAACCTCGTCAGCGCCGAGTTCAAGCTCGACGTCAACCCGCTCGTGCCGATCTCCGGCGGCGGGCTGCTGCTCGCCAGCTTCATCCTGATGGTGATGATCGTGCCGATCATGATCGCGATCATCAGCGACGCGCTGCGCGCCGTGCCGCGCGCGTGGATCGAGGGCTCGGCGGCGCTCGGCGTCAACCGCTGGCGCACGATGTGGAAGGTCGCCGTGCGCACCGCCCGCCCGGCGATCGCCGCCGCCGTCGTGCTCGCGACCGCCCGCGCGCTCGGCGAGGCGATCATGCTCGCGATGGTCTCCGGCTCCTTCATCTGGGCGCCGAACCCGCTCGACGGGCTCAACTTCTTCCTCGAGCCGATCATGCCGCTCGCGGCGACGATCGTCGGCCAGCAGGAGGGCTTCTCCGCGATCCCGCTCGGCCAGACGCTCTACGCGATCGCCGCGGTCCTGCTCGTCTCCTCCGCGCTGCTGTCGTTCGCCGGCTGGGCGGTGCGCCAGCCGCTGCGCAGATACGCGACCCGCTGATGAGCGCGCTCGCGACACCCCCGCGCCAGCCCGGCGCCGCCGCCCCGCCGCCGAGACGGACCCGCGCGCGCGACAGCGCCACCACGTGGCCGCTGCGCGACCGCATCGGCCTCGCGTTCTGCTGGGCGGCCGGCATCACGCTGACCGTCGTCGCGCTGACGGTCCTGCTCTACATGTGCTTCAAGGGGATCACGCAGCTGCGCCCGAGCATGCTCGTGACACACCCCAGCGGCGCCGTCGACCAGAGCAGATCGGGCGGCTTCCTCGACCCGATCCAGGGCACGCTGCTGCTGACCGCGATCGGGATCACGATCGCGGTCCCGATCGGCGTCTCGGTCGCGCTGTGGCTGGTCGAGTACGGCCGCCCGACGGCGCTGGCGCGCGCGGTCGAGTCGGCCGTCGACGTGATCGCCGGCGCGCCCAGCGTCGTGCTCGCGCTGTTCGGCCTCTCGTTCTTCTCCGAGACCTTCTTCTCGTTCATGTCGTTCCGCTCCGAGGACACGGCCTTCGGGCGCTCGTTCATGGTCGCCGGCACCGTCATGTCGCTGATCGCGCTGCCGCTGATCGTCGGCGCCACGCGCGAGGCGCTGCTGCAGGTCCCCAACCACGTGCGCGAAGCGTCGCTGGCGCTCGGCAAGACGAAGGCGTCGACGATCCGCGCGGTGCTGCTGCCGGCCGTCCGCCCCGGGATCGCGACCGGCACCGCGCTCGGCATGGGCCGCATCATCGGCGACACCGCGATCGTCGTCCTGCTGCTCGGCAACACGCTGACGACCCAGCCGCGCGACGGCGGCATCTTCGGGCTGTCGCTGCTGCAGGGCACCGGCTCGACGCTGACGAGCTACATCTACGGCAACTCCCCCGTCGGCGAGGGCAACGCACCGCAGAAGGCCTACGCCGCCGCGTTCGTGCTGCTGCTGATCGTCGTCGCACTGAACGCCCTGGCAACCCGCATCGCACGCGGGCGTCGAAAGGACACCGCGTGGATCCGCTGATGCCACCGCCCCCGATTCGCAAGATCTCGCTCGAAGCGCCGCCGACGGTGGTGCACGTTCCGCCGATCCCGTTGAACGGGAACGGCAACGGCAACGGAGCCGCTCACGCCGGCGGCGTCCACACGCCCGGCCCGCCGTCCTCCGAGGCGCCCGTGATCGAGCGGATGCGCTGCGACGCCGTCACGATCGCCTACGGGCCGAAGGTCGCGGTCAACAAGGTCGACCTGCCGATCAGCCAGGGCGAGGTGCTCGCGATGATCGGGCCCTCGGGCTGCGGCAAGACGACGCTGCTGCGCTCGCTCAACCGCCTCACCGAGCTGACGCCGAGCGCCTCCCGCGGCGGCGTCATCTCGCTCGACGGGCACGACATCGACCTGCTCGAGGTGACCGCGCTGCGCAAGCGCGTCTCGATGGTCTTCCAGCAGCCGAACCCGTTCCCGATGTCGGTCTTCGACAACGTCGCCTACGGGCTGCGCGAGGGCGGCAGCAAGCGGCCGCGCAAGAAGGAGCTGATGGAGCCGGTCGAGCGCGCGCTGACGCGCGCCGGGCTGTGGCACGAGGTGAAGGACAACCTCGACCATCCGGCGCTGCGGCTCTCCGGCGGCCAGCAGCAGCGGCTCTGCATCGCGCGCTCGCTCGCGGCGCAGCCGGAGGTGCTGCTGATGGACGAGCCGTGCTCGGCGCTCGACCCGATCTCGACGGGCAAGATCGAGGAGCTGATCCTCGAGCTGCGCGAGCAGATCGCGGTCGTGATCGTCACGCACAACCTGCAGCAGGCGCAGCGCGTCGCCGACAGAGTCGCCTTCATGTACCTCGGCGAGCTGGTCGAGTACGCCAGCGGCGAGCAGATCTTCAACGCGCCGCAGGCGCAGCGCACGCGCGACTACGTCGGCGGGGCCTTCGGGTGAGACGGCCGATGGCGCTCCTGCTCTCAGCGACGGCGGCTGTCGGGTTCGGCGTTGGTGCGAGCGGCTGCGAGACGACGCGCGAGAAGGCGGCGAAGGTCACCAAGCAGGGCGACAACGCCTTCAGACAGACCGGCCTCGACGTCTCCAGAGCGAACAGAGCGGTGCAGGTCGTCTCGACCGCCGTCGTCAGCGACGTCAACGGCTCGGCCGTCGCCGCGGTGCTGAAGAACACCGGCAGCAGAGCGCTCGCCGACGTGCCGCTGCAGCTGGTCGTCTCCGACGCCAGAGGGAGAGCGACGGCGAGAAACGACGAGCCCGGCCTCGAGCACGGCCTCACGCACGTCGCGCTGCTGCCGCCGGGCAGAGAGGTCGTGTGGGTCAACGACCAGTTGACGATCCTCGGCGACAGACCCGCGAGAGCGCAGCTGACGGCCGGCCGAGGCAGAGGCGACGCGCCCGCGAGCGCGATCGAGATCACCGTCGAGGACGCGAGACTGGAAGGCGACCCGGCGAGCGGGATCACCGCCGTCGGCAAAGCGGTCAACGGCTCCGCGGTCGTCCAGAGAGACCTCGTGATCGCGTGCGTCGCGCGGCGCGGAGGGAGAGTCGTCGCCGCCGGGCGAGCGATCGTGCCGGTGCTGAGAGCGAACGGCAGAGCGACCGTCCACGTCTATTTCATCGGCGACCCGACCGGCGCCGAGCTGACCTTCGAAGCCCAACCCTCGACCCTCCAGTGATGCCATGAGCCAGACCACGACGTGCCGGACCTGCGGCGCCTCGCTCGCACCCGACCAGCGCTACTGCCTCGGCTGCGGCACGCGCGTCGCGGCGCCGCGGCTCGACTTCCTGGCCGAGAGCGAGCGCGCGGAGGCGGCCGCGCGCGCGGCCGCCTCCGCGGGCGCCGCACCCGACGCGCCGACGGCGGCGTATCCGACCGCCGCGGGCGCGCCCTCTCCGGCCTCCGCGCCGTCGCGGCTCGACAAGGTCGGCGGCCCGATGGGCGCCGCGGCCGTGGTGCTGGTCGCGCTCGGCGTCGGCTTCCTGATCGGGCAGGGCAGCAACGACGCGCCGCCGGCGCAGAAGGCGCCGGTCGTCAACATCGAGGGCGGGCTGCCGAGCGGCGGCACCGCCGCGCCGACGAGCGACACGACCACGGGCGGCACGACCGACGACGCGGCCACTGGCGCGACTGACGACGCCGGCGCGACCGGCGGCGACAACAGAGCGTCCAGCAGAAGAACGGCTGCGGACGACGCCGCCAGAGTCGCCGACAGCACGAGAGACATCCCGAAGTCGACCGGCACCGAGGAGACCGGCGGCGACCTCAACAGACTGAGAGCGCAGCCGAAGGAGACGGCGACGCCCGGCGCCCCGCCGCCGACAGATGACGAGCCCGCCGGCGGCGGCTCAGAGGCGACTTCGATCGGATGAACCAGATGGACTCCCTGCGCAATCGCATCAACCCCAAACGCCTGATCGCCGGCGACCCGCCGCCGCCCCCGCCGAGCCCGCTGCCGCCCGGCGGCGGCCAGGCAGTCGGCGTCTCCGACCTGCAGGAGCGCCGCGACGCGCTCGCGCGCGAGCTGGCCGAGCTGCAGTGGGACCTCGGCGGCCTCGCCTACGAGATGGCGATCCGCGACCACTTCCGCCTCGACGTGCTGCTGCGCGCGGCCGGCAGACTCCAAGCGGTCGACGCCAGACTCGGCGAGGTCGAGCACCTCCTGCGCCTCGACACGACCGGCGCCGCCGGTGCCTGCCCGCAGTGCGGCACGCTCTACGCCCGCGGCGCGCTGTTCTGCTCGCAGTGCGCCTTCCAGCTCGTGCAGGTGCAGCACGCGGGGGCGCCGGTGGCACCGCCGGCACCTGACTCGCCTGCTCCCGCCCCGCCCGCGCCCGCCGCGGCGGACGCCCCATACGGCGTCCACGACGCGGACGCGACCGTCGCGTTCGACCCAGCCGCGGACAACGAGGAGTCGCCGGCGCGATGACGGCGCCGCGCTGCCACGAGTGCGCCGCCCCGCTCGCGGTCGAGCAGCGCTGGTGCGTCGTCTGCGGCGCGCGCCAGGCCGGCGCGCGGACGGACGTGCGCGAGCTGCTGTTCGGCCCGCCCGCCGTCCCGCCTGAGCCCGCCGCCGCACGGACCAGCGGAAGCTCGGGTCCCTCCGCGGGCCCGGATCGTTCGCTGCTGGCGACACGACGCCGCCGCGCGGCGCTGCCGGTCGCGCTCGCGTCGCTGGTCGGTCTCGTCGTCGTGTCCGGCACGAGCGTGCCGGCATCGGTCGCCGGCTCCTCACCGCCGCCGTTCACCGTCGTGCTGCCGGCGCAGGCCGCCCAGCAGGTCGCGCAGGTCCCGCCGCCAGCCGACGAGACCCCCGAACCGCCGGCCGAGGAGTACGTCGCTCCCCCGGTCGAAGCGCCGGTGGTCGAGACACCGGTCGCAGCCACGCCGGCCGCCGAGGCGGAGACCCCCGCCGCCGAGGAGGAGACGGCCGCCGAGGAGAAGCCGACGAAGGAGGAGACGCCGCCGGCCGAGACGCCCGCCGAGGAGACCTCGCCGATCAAGCACGTCTTCCTGGTCACGCTCGGCGCCGCCGACCTGGGCGCGCTCGCCA
>NZ_JAWSTH010000111.1:0-20646 GCF_033542075.1 Conexibacter stalactiti | reverse complement strand
GTCCTCGCGCACGGTCGCGGCGTCGAACGGCGCGAGCGCGGCAGGCGGCAGGGCGGCCAGCGCGGCGGCCGCGGCAGCGGCGCGCTGGTCGGCCGGCGTCGCCGCCGGCCACGGATGCGGACCGTCGGCGCAGCGGGTGGCGAGGAAGAGCGCGGCGTAGTCGGAGACGCCGCCGCGGGAGCCGAAGCGCGGCGGCGCGACGGCGCGGGCCAGCGGCGCGAGGTCGCCGTCGACGGCCGCGCGCACGGCGGCCGGGAAGGCGAGGCGCGCGAACGGATCCATGTCGCCGTCTACCAGCAGGTCGAGCAGCCGCTCGGGCGCGAGCGCGATCGAGCGCGCCCGGCCGCGGTGGTCGACCCAGCGGCCGCGCAGCGGACCGCTCGCGCGCATCCGCTGCACGAGCGTCGCGAGGTCGCCGGCCGGGTCGGCGGTGAAGGGACAGGCGCCGCCCGCGCAGAGGGCGCGGAGCACGCGCGGGATCGCGGCGAAGCTGCTGCGCATGAAGGGGTCGACGCCGGCCGGCGGCACGACCGAGTCGAGCACGAGCCGCGCGACGCCGTCGGGGTGGCGGGCGGCGTAGTCGAGCGCGAGCTTCGTCCCGTACGAGGTGCCCCAGAGGATCAGCTTCGGCGCTCTCAGCGCGATGCGCAGCGCTTCGAGGTCCTCGACCGAGGCGGCGGTGCCGTAGAGCGCGCGGCGCGGGCCAAGCCGTCTCGCGCAGGCCGCGACGGCGGCGTCGAAGCGGGCGTCGCTGTCGCCCGATCGCTGCAACGACGGGCAGCGCAGCGCGCCCGAGTCGCGGGTGCCGCGCTGGTCGAACGTGACGAGCAGGCGACGGCCGAGCGCCTCGCCGAGCCCCTCGCCGGCCTGGTCGAGGAAGCGCGTCGCCGCCTCGCCCGGCCCTCCCGAGAGGTGGACGACCGGCGTGCCGGCGACCGGTCGCCCTCTCGGCACCAGCGCCCGCACCGACAGGCGCAGCTGACCGGGGATCCGCCCGCCGTGGTCGAGCGGCACCCGCAGGCGCGCGCAGCGGGTGACGCGGTCGGCGTTGAGGTCATCGTAGGCCGGTGCGACGGTCCGCCCGTCGCCACAGCCGCCGAGCGCGAAGCGGGCGGCGTCGGCCGGCGCGGCCGCGGCAGCGGTCGACCCGACCGTCGCGAACGCGATCGAAAAGGCGACGCGGGCGAGCCGGCGACTGCTTCCCTGAACCGGCATCGGCAACCCCCTGGTCGGACCATCGCGAGCGAACGTGCGGCGTGAGTCGCCGCGAGCGTACCCGTGCCATCCGGATCGATGCGCACAGGCCAGCTGCTGTCGTTCAGCCGCGGCGCGAGCTGGTGGCACATCTCCACGCGCCGGCCTGATCCTCAGCTGCTCCGCTTCGCCTTGCTGTCGGCCGCGCCGCCGGCGCCGACCGGCGCCGTCACGGCCGCCGCGCCCTCGCGCTCGATCGCGGCGAGCATGCGGTCCTCGACCTCCGGCACCTCTCTGCGCCCCGCGCGGTCGGCGATCACCGCGAACGGGCCGCGCAGCAGGATCGCGGCGCGCACCCAGCCGGGCACGGTGATCCAGCGGCGGCGCCGCTCGATCCCGTCGACGACGCCGTCGATGCACTGCTCGAGCGTGGACGTCTTGCCGAGCGGGCCGGCGATCTTCTTGCGCATCCCGCCGAACTCGCTGCGCTCGTCGGCGCCGCGCACCATGTCGGTGTCGATCCAGGAGAAATAGGCGACGCCGACGTCGACGCCGTGGCGCGCGACCTCGGTCCGCAGCGAGTTGGCGAACGCCTCGACGCCGGCCTTGCTGGCGCTGTAGGCCGACATGAACGGCGCGTGCGCCACGGCCGCGAACGAGGCGATCTGGAGCACGTAGCCGCGCCGCGCGATCACGTGCGGCAGCGCCGCGCGGACGGTCCGCCAGCTGCCGAAGAGGTTGACCTCGACGACCCGCTCCCACGCGGCCGGGTCGATCGAGCGGACGGTGCCGCCGGTCGCGATGCCGGCGTTGGCGATCACGACGTCGATGCCGCCGAAGCGCTCGACGGCCGCCTCGACGGCGGCGTTGATCGCCTCCGGGTCGGTCACGTCGGCCTCGAACCAGGCGGCGTCGGGGCCGCACTCGGCGGCGACCTTCGCCAGCTCCTCGGGCTCCAGCCCGACGAGCGCGACCTTTGCCCCGCGCGCCGCGAGCGCGCGGGCCGCCCCCGCGCCGATCCCGCGGGCGGCG
Source organism: Conexibacter stalactiti (assembly GCF_033542075.1). Lineage (NCBI taxonomy): Bacteria > Bacillati > Actinomycetota > Thermoleophilia > Solirubrobacterales > Conexibacteraceae > Conexibacter > Conexibacter stalactiti. The sequence continues at coordinate 18,420 of NZ_JAWSTH010000111.1, read as the reverse complement.
CCGGTGACGAGCACGACCTGACCTGAGATGGGGCGTCTGGAAGCCATGGCGTGACCGTACCCGTGCCGGCTGCGTTCGAGTGCCGGTCGGGCGTGAGGGGGCGCGCCCGGATAACCTCGACGGCGCATGGCGACCCTCGCCGGGACAGAGCACCACCCAAACGCGCGCGCGACGCTCGGCGCCGCGCTGGCGCCCGGCGGCCGGCCGTCGCACGCCTACCTCTTCCACGGTCCCGCCGGCAGCGGCAAGCGGACCGCGGCGCGCGCCTTCGCCGCCGCGCTGCTGGCCGACGGGGCGCCCGACCCCGACGGCGTCCGCAGGCGCGTCGAGCACGGCACCCATCCCGATCTCACGTGGGTCGCGCCGAGCGGCGCGCACGAGATGCTCGTCGGCGACATCGAGGAGGCGGTCGTCGCGGCGGCGGCGATGACGCCGTTCGAGTCGGCGCGCCGCGTGTTCGTGATCGAGCGCGCCGACACGCTGATCGAGCAGGCCGCGAACAAGATGCTCAAGACGCTCGAGGAGCCGGCCTCGTTCGTCCACATCGTGCTGCTCAGCGACCGCCTCGCGGAGGTGCTGCCGACGATCCGCTCGCGGTGTCAGCTGGTCCGCTTCGACGCGCTCACGACCACCCAGTTGGAGGAGCGCGTCGGCCGCCACGGCGTGCCGCCGGAGCTGGCACGCGCCTGCGCGCGGCTGGCGCTCGGCGACGGCGAGCGGGCGCTGGAGCTGGCGCTCGGCGACGGGCCGGCGCTGCGGGCCGGCGGGGAGCGCTTCGCGCGCGCCGCGATCCACGGCAAGGTCGCCGCGACGAGACCGTGGACGGAGCTGCTGAAGGTCAAGAGAGCGCGCGGCGAGGAGGCGGTCGCGAGACTGGAGGCGCAGCTCGCGGACGAGCTGGAGGTCGTCTCCAGAAGAGACAGACGCAAGCTCGAGAACGCCTACTCCGAGCGGATCAGACGGACGAGACGGCGGGTCGAGACCGGCGCGCTCGACCTCGGTCTGCAGCTCTCCTCGCTGTGGTTCCGCGACGTCGCCTGCCTGCTGTGGGAGACGCCCGAGCTGATCCACCACACCGACCGCGTCGACGAGCTGACGCGCGACGCGGAGGGGCGCCGAGCGACGCAGCTGCGCGAGGCCGTCGAGCTGGTCGAGGAGACCCGCCGACGGCTGCGCAGCAACGTCACCGAAGAGCTGGCGCTCGAGGCGTTGGCCTACCGCCTCGAAGCGCTGCTCGACTAGCGCCTGACGACGACGGACTCGCCGGCTCGCAGCGTCGTGCCGGCCGGGAGCGCGAAGGTCGCGCCGTCGACTTCGACGGAACCGAGCGGTGCCTCACCCCACGCGGTCGCGAACTCGACCGCGTTGTCGCGCACCGTCAGCGTGCCCCACGCCGAGCCGGCGAGGAAGGGGAAGGAGCCCGTTCGCCCGCTGACCGCCACGCGCGCGCCGAGCGCGTCGTAGCGGTAGCCGGTCAGCGCCTCCAGCACGGACCAGCCGGCCATCGCGCGCGCGTAGTGGTCGCCGCACTCGATCTCGTTGTAGGGGTTGCGGCGGCTGCCGTCGTAGCGGGCGCGCAGCGCGCGCAGCAGCCGCAGGCCCTCCTCCTCCAGGCCCTCCATCAGGCAGTGCGCGGCGACCTGGTACTCGACGCCGGTCCAGACCTCGTCGCAGTAGCGGATCGGCACCTCCGGGCGCCCGCCCTTCGGCCACGTGCAGTTGAGCAGGCCGCTGTCGTCGGCGTCGGCGAAATAGCGGTAGCCGTGCTCCAGCTCGCCGAGCCTGTCGCGCAGGTTGTTGGCGATGATCGAGCGCAGCGCCGTGCGCACGTGCTCGACCGGCAGCAGGTGCCCCAGCTCGAGCTGATGCGCCCACCACTGGCCGAGCAGCTGGTCGGCGAGGCAGCCGTCGCCGAAGTCGAACGCCTCGCCCTCGGAGCGCTGCGTGTAGTACTCGCCGTTCCACAGCAGCTCGTCGTACCGCGCGCTCGCACGCTCGAACCGCGCCCGCCAGGCCGCCGCGTCGGACTCGGACTCGCCGAGCGCGCGCGTCAGCTCCTCCATCGCGCGCAGCGCGGCCAGCCAGAGGCCGCCGACGAACATGTTCGGCCCTTGCAGCGAGATGTCGTGCGTGACCGGCTGGTCACCGCGCAGCACGCCCGTCTCCCGCGGATCCCACGTCTCGATCACGTACGTCATCAGGCGCTGGAGCCGCGCCCATCTGGAGCGCAGCCAGTCGAGCCCCGCGCCCTGGCGCAGCTCGCGGTATGCCTTGAGCGGCGCCCCGAGCATCCCGTCGAGGGCCGGACGCTCGGGGCCGCCGATCCCGACGCCGTGGAGCTGAGGCATCCACAGCGGCAGCACGACGCGGTGCGGGAGGTAGCCCTCCGGCGCCTGCGTCACGTCCAGCTCGACGTCGCGCATCGTGCGCTCGAGGGCGGGGAAGATCCGCGCCAGCGCCTGCTCGTAGTTCCACACGTGCGTGCACGTGAGCGGGCAGGAGCCGCCTGCGAGCCCGTTCCAGTTCAGCGTCGAGACGCCGAGGCCGCCCTCGAAGCCGAAGAGGTTGCCGTCGGCGGTGCGGAGGGTCGTCGGCGAGCGCACCAGCGACGGCTGCGCATCGAGCACGTCGACGACGATCTCCGGCAGGTCGGCGTCGGCGACGGCGTGCGCCCACGTGCGCGAGGCGGCGACGAGCGCGTCGCCGTGGGCGGCGAACTCGTCGAGCACGTCGGCGACGCCGCCGGGGAAGCGGGTGCCGTACCAGTTGCCGACCCACAGGCGGCTCGGACCGAGGTTGCGCTCGGGGCCGAACTGGTCGAAGTCGACGGTGCGGTTTGGGAACCACCAGGCGTGCACGACGCGGACGGTCGTGGTGGCGCCGGGCGTGAGCGCGAACGGGATCGCGAGCGCGCCGGTCCAGGTCGTGCCGGCGGGGCTGGGACCGGTCGGGACGCGCTGCGGCGTCGTCGAGTCGGCGACGGCGGCGCGCACCGCCGCCTCCGACCAGTCGCCGGTCTGCGTCGGGCCGAGCAGCTTGAGCGTGTCGAGGAAGCGCAGCGCGTCGAGCGCCCGCGCCGCGCGCGGCAGCGGCACGCAGGCGTGGTCGCTCCACAGCGCCATCTGGCCGTAGCCGGGGTCGTCCTCGGCCAGCAGCGGGTTGTCCATCAGGACGGTGGTCGCTTCGCTGCCGCGGATCAACCGGTTCACGTTGCCGCCGAGCAGCCCGCAGCGCTCGTCGTGCAGCGGCGTGATCCCGTCCCAGCCGACGGCGTTGGGCAGCGTCGCGAGCGCGAAGCCGTGGATCGTCAGCTCGGTCACGTTGCTCAGCGTCAGCTCGTGCACGACCAGCGGCAGGCCGGAGGCCTCCTCGTCGAGCGGTACGAACGGCGTGTGCGACTCCAGCTCGACGGTCACCGGCAGCTCGGCGTCCTCGAACCGCACGCGCGCGAACGGGTAGGCGCTCTCGAAGGTCGTCGCGGCGACCGACGGCCAGCCGGCGGTGCTGCCGTCGACGCGCGCGGCCGGGAGGTGGTCGTCGACGTTCGGCGCCGGCTGGGCGGGCGCCGGCAGCGGCGCGGTGTGCAGCACGCGGCGGACGTCGAGCGGCGGCTCGACCGAGGAGGCGCGCAGCGCGAACAGCGCCTGCGGCAGCTCGCCGGCGTGGTTGGGCAGGTTGTGGAGCTGCCACTGGCGCAGGACGCCGTCGCCGCCGAGCGCGACGTGGCCGGCGCCGACGCCGCCGAGCGGCAGCGCGACGGCGCGGCGGTCATCGCCGCTGTGGCGGCGGACGGTCGGTCTGCCCGCGGGCGCGCTCACGCCGCGAGCGGGCCGAAGCCGTCGAAGTCGACGTTCATGAAGCGGCAGACGGCGCGCAGCGACTCGACGTGGTCGCCGGGGATCGCGTGGATGTGGTTGGAGCCGTAGCGCGAGAGGAACTCGGCGGCATCGGCGTCGAAGCGCGCGAAGGCGTGCGGCCAGACGTACGACGACGCTCTCATCAGGCGCTCGTTCTCGGCCGCGTCGAACTGCACGAACTCGCCCTTCAGCACGTGCATGCGGTAGCGGCCGTCGAGCCGCGTCAGGCGCGCGAAGGTCATCTCGCCGGGCGCGGCGAGGTGGTGGACGGAGGCGCCGCCGGCGGGGAAGTAGAAGTCCTCGGGGTAGAGGTGGACCTTGCTGAGGTTCTCGGCCGCGTCGTCGGAGCGGGCGGCGAACCAGGTCGCGTGCTGGCCGGAGTTGCAGAGGTCCCAGACGTCGATGTCGGCGTGGTGGTGGCGGACGTCGGCGAACAGCACCGGCGTGTCCGAGAGGCGGTGGAGGATCTGCATCGTCAGCGCCGCGTCCATGTCTGCCTCGGTCGCGCAGATGTGCGGCGCCTTCGGCCCGTTCCAGTCGTAGGGGTCGTTCAGCAGCGCCTCGGCGACGTCCATCGTGCAGTAGTTGTTGGTCAGCTCCGGCTGCGCCTTGATGCCGCTGAAGTCGAGCTTGCAGTCGTCGATCAGCTCGCGCATCGCGACGTAGGTGCGGACCTGGCGCTCCAGCAGCTCCGGCGTCAGCAGCCGGCCGTCGTAGTGGACGGTCGTCTGCTGCTCCAGCCACTCGCGGCCGGCGCGCGCGACGGCCGGGTCGACCAGCTCGGCGCGGCGGACCAGCTCGTACTGGTCGATCTCCTCGGTGTCGATGCCGAACTCGCGCATCCACTGGTCGCTGGAGGAGACGGCGGTGTACATGCCCATCGGGCGGCCGCCGATGCGGCCGAAGGTCGAGCCTCTCAAGCCGCGGACGGCGGCACCGGCGCGCGCGAGCCCGCCGAGCCGCTCCAGCACGTCGGCGTCGCCGACGTCGCCCCACGCGCGCGTGTGGACGCGTCCGAGCTGGTCGAGGCCGCCGCCGGCGGCGAGCATGCCGACCATGCCCGGGTACTGCGGGTCGACGTTGGAGAAGAGCGCGAGCGGCCCGTCGGTCTCGTTGGCGGCGAGCACGGAGAAGTGCGGGAAGGCCCAGACGGGGATGTTCAGCAGCGTCAGATCGGCGCGCGTGTCGGCGAGTCTGCGTGCGGTCTGGACCGCGTCGGCGTTCGTCGTGATCGACGCCTCCGCGGCGATCACCTCGTGGCCGGCGCCGCCGAGCGCAGCGGCGATCCGGCGCTGGACGTCGAGTCCGAACGCTTCGATGTCGCGATGCACCATCGGACGCCCGTCCGACATGGTCATCAGCGCGATGCGGGCCATCTGTTCTCCTACTGCGTGGTTGGATCTGCCGTGCCGCACGAGACGCGGCGGCGCAGCTCAAACGGGTGCACGATGCGGCGCGGCTCGGTGCGCCGGCCGCTGACGCGGTCGTGCAGCAGCTCCATCGCGTCTGCCGCCATCTTGCGCACGGGCTGCGCGACGACGGTCAGCGGCGGATCGAGGTACGGCGCCCAGAAGGGATCGTCGATCCCGACGAGCGCGAGGTCGTCGGGCGCGCGCAGGCCGTGCTCGCGCATGGCGGCGAGGACGCCGACGGTCATCAGGTTGTTGGCGACGACGAGCGCCGTGGGGCGCTGCGGGGCGGCGAGCAGCTCGGTCATCGCCGCGCGCGCCCCTTCGATCCTGAAGTCGGCTTCGGCGACGCGCGGGACAAGACCCGCGCGGCGCATCGTCAGCGCGTAGCCGTCGAGCCGCTCGGCGCCGGTCTCGACGTCGCTGCGGCCGCCGACGTAGACGACGTCGGTGTGGCCGGCTCTGAGCAGCAGCTCGGTCGCGGTGCGGGCGCCCTTGACGTTGTCGGCGATGACGACGTCGGCGCGCTGGTCGGAGACCTCGCGGTCGAAGGCGACGACGGGGATGCCGCGGTCGATCAGCAGCCCGATCTCCTCGCCGGCGGGGTGCGAGGGGGAGAGGATCACGCCGAGCACGTGCTCGTCGGCGAGCATCTCCAGGTACGTGCGCTGCTTCTCCGCCGACTCGTCGGTGTTGCAGACGAGCAGGTGGTGGCCGGCGCCGTAGGCGAGGTCCTCGACCGCGCGCACCATCTCGCTGAAGTGCGGGTTCTCGATGTCGGAGACGACGACGCCGATCGCGGAGCGGCGCTGCGTGCGCAGCGAGCGGGCGAGACGGTTGGGGCGGTAGCCGAGCGCCGCGACGGCGTCGTGGACGCGCTGCTTGTACTCGTCGCCGACTCTCTCGTCGCCGTTGAGGACGCGCGAGACGGTTGCCGGCGAAACGCCGGCGTGCTCGGCCACCTGGCTGATCGTCACCACCTCTGCACTCTCCTCTCTCCTCGATTCTTGAGAAAACCATTTCTGGCCTCTCTCGCAAGAGCGTAGGGATCGCGCTCGTTCCGTGTCAAGTCCCACAGTGACGGGGAAGTCGATCTGCAAATTCACCCCTTGACAGCGGCGCAAGGGTCAGGCTAACTTCCATCGGCCCCCGGGAAACCGATTTCACAGAAAATCGATTTCACAGGGTGGGCCATCCAGGTCGCAGTCGGCCGCCGCAAGGGCGCGGCCGGCGTGAAGGAGGAGAGACGTGACGTCGAATCGAGGAGACGATCGGCTGGCGGCCATGCTCGCCGCCGGCATGTCGCGCCGGTCCCTGCTGCGCAGCGGCGCGATCGCGGCCGCGGGTCTCACCAGCGCGAGCCTGCTCGCCGCGTGCGGCAGCGACGACAGCAGTGGCAGCGGCGGCGACGGTGGAGGCGGCGGCGCGGAGCTGTCGTTCGTCTACATGGGCACCGCCGAGCAGCAGAAGTCGTGGAACGACCTGTTCGCCGAGTTCGGCCGCACGAACAGAACGATCAAGCTCGAGGCGACCGGCGTCCCCGTCGACAACTGGGCCGCCTTCTTCGACAAGGTCAACACGCAGATCGCCGGCGGCGTCAAGTACGACATCGTCCAGATCGCGACCGAGGGCCGCGAGCTGTTCGCCTCCGCCAACCTGCTGGAGCCGCTCGACGACTTCATCGGCAGAGACAGAAGAGAGCTCGACGAGCTGCTCGCCGACGTCGATCCGAACCTGATCAAGTGGAACACCGAGTCGGGCTCACCTGATGGCAGAACGTATTACCTGCCGGGTGACTTCAACACGATGTGCCTGTGGCTCAACACCGACGTGGTGAGAAGAGCCGGCGCCGAGGTCCCGACCGACGACTGGACCTGGGACGACTTCTACCAGCTCGGCAGACAGGTGAAGGACCGCACCGGCGCCTTCCTCTATCCGGCGACCGCCGAATACTTCATCGGCGTGATGCCGTGGCTCACCACCAACGGCGCCTCGACGATGTCGGCCGACTGGAGAACCGCCACCTGTGACACGCCCGAGGCGATCGAGGCGGCCGAGTTCGCGCGCAAGCTCGTGCAGGACAGACTGAGCCCGGCGCCGGGCGGCTCCTTCGACCGCTTCACGCTCACGATCCAGGGCAGAATGGCCGCCTTCGGCGGCGGCCGCTGGCCGATCCTGCAGGTCCGCTCGCTGAGAGCGGTCGACAAGTTCGAGCTGCTCGCATGGCCGCACAACAAGGCCGAGCGCGGCTCTCCGGTCGGCTGGGCCGGCTACCCGATCTTCAAGACCTCCGAGAACAAGGAGGACGCCTGGACGTTCGTGAAGTTCCTCGTCTCCGAGGAGGGTGAGACGTACTTCGCCAAGGGCGGCGGCACGATCGTGCCGGCGCGCCGCTCGGTCGCCGAGAGCCCCGCCTTCCTCGACGACTCGCCGAGAGGGACCGAGAAGCTCTACGAGGCGCTGCAGTACGCGACCCCGATCCCGTCCCCGCCGAGAAACAACATCATCCAGCGGGAGATCGAGGACATCTGGGGCCAGATCCTCACCGGCAACACGTCGGCGGAGGACGGCATGAAGAAGATGCAGGACGAGATCTCGGCGAACCTGTGAGCTCAGGAGCAACACAGATCGTCGGTACGTCCCGTGCTGTCGGTGGAGCGCCCAGGCGGCGCTCCCCGCGGGGCGGCGAGAAGCTGACGCCGTACCTCTTCCTCTCGCCGGCGCTGTTGCTCTTCCTCACCTTCGTGGTGGCGCCGCTGTTCGGCGCCATCGCGTTGAGCTTCACCGACTGGAACCTGCTCGGCAGCAAGAGATTCATCGGCCTCGACAACTTCACTCGCCTGGCCGAGGACGGCGACCTGCACAAGGCGCTCGGCAACACGCTGATCTTCACCTTCTGGTCGATCGTGCTGCACGTCGTCGTCGGCCTCGGCATGGCGCTTGCGGTGAATCGACAGATGTGGCGCGTGACGCGCTACTTCCTGCGCACCGCCTTCTTCTTTCCGTTCCTCGTCTCGTGGGCTGCCGTCGCGCTGATCTGGCAGTACGCGCTGGACCCCAACTTCGGGATCGCGACCTTCTACGGCGACAAGGTCGGCATCCCCGGCCTCGCCGACGGCTGGCTGCTGAACAAGACCTACGCGCTGCCGGCGCTGATCCTCGTCGACCTCTGGCACACGATCGGCTTCGCCTTCGTCGTCTTCCTCGCCGGCCTGCAGGCGATCCCCGGCCACCTCTACGAGGCGTCGGAGGTCGACGGCGCCGGACCCGTCAGACGCTTCTGGCACGTGACCCTGCCGATGCTCTCGCCGACGATCTTCTTCATCGTCGTGATCAGCTTCATCGGCGCCTTCCAGATCTTCGAACCGATGTACATCATGACCCGCGGCGGACCCGACGGCGCGACCTCCAGCGTCGTGCAGTACCTCTACGAGACCGGCTTCCGCAACTACGAGGTCGGCTACGCCGCCTCGATCGGCCTGCTCGTCTTCGTCGCCGTGCTGGCCGCGACGCTCGTGCAGTTCCTGCTGCGCCGCCGGTGGGTGTTCGAGGGATGATCGCCAAGCGTGCAGGCAACCTCGCGCTGAGCGCGGCGCTCGTCGCGCTCGGCCTGCTGATGATCGCGCCGATCCTCTGGGTCTTCGTGACGACGATCCTGCCGGCCGAGCAGCGCTTCGCGCTGCCGCCGAAGTGGATCCCGACCGAGTTCGACTTCAGCGCCTTCGGCAAGGTCTTCGACCTGATCCCGTTCTGGAAGATGCTGCTCAACAGCATCGTCATCACGGGCGTCATCACGCTCGGCGCGGTGACGACCAGCGTGCTCGCCGCCTACGCCTTCTCGCGGATGGAGTTCCGCGGCCGCAACGCGCTCTTCATCCTCTTCCTCGCGGGCCTGATGATCCCGCAGCAGATCACGATCATCCCCGTCTTCATCGCGATGCGCGAGCTCGGCCTCGTCGACACGCGCGCGTCGGTCTTCCTGCCGTTCCTCGTCAACGCGCTGGGGATCTTCCTGCTGCGCCAGTACATGCTCTCGATCCCGCGCGAGTTGGATGACGCGGCACGCGTGGACGGCGCCGGGCGGCTGACGATCCTGTGGCGGATCATCCTGCCGCTGGCGCGGCCGGCGATCGTCGCGCTGTCCATCTTCCTCTTCCAGGTCTACTGGAACGACTTCTTCTGGCCCAACGTCTTCCTCTCCTCGCCCGACAAGCTGACGCTGCCGCTCGGCCTCGTCTCGCTGCAGGGCGCGCAGGGCGAGAGCGAGGCGGTCGTGGTGTTCGCCGCGATCACGCTGATCGTCGCGCCGCTGCTGCTGATCTTCCTCTTCTTCCAGCGCGCGCTGGTCGACTCGATCGCCAGCTCGGGGGTGAAGGGGTGAGCGCGTCGGCGCCGCGCGCCGGCCGCGCGACGCAGCGCTCGCGCAGCGTCGCCTCGGAGCCCGGGGCGTCCCCCGCGCGCGGGCCGCTCGCCGTCGTCGCACCACAGCTGTGGCGCAACCTGCCGCTGATGGCGGGGATCGGACTGCTCGCGCTCGCCGGCGCCCTGCTCGCCGCCGGCGCCGCGCTCAGCGGCGCGGCGATCGTGCTGGCGCCCGCGCTGCTGGCCGTCACCGTCGCGCCGGCCTGGTTCGCCGCCTGCGCGCTCGCCGACCCGGTCCTCGACGGGCGCGTCGTCGGCGCCGCGCGCGTCCGCGCCGCCTTCGCGCTCGGCTTCCGCCGCGGGCCGGTCGTGGCGCTGCCGGCGCTCGTGCCCGCCCAGCTCGCCGCCGTCGCGCTCGCCGCGATCGACGCCTCCGAGCAGGGCGCGCTGGTGCTGACCGCGTCGCTCGCGGCAAACCTCGTCGTGCTCGGCTGCGCGCTGATCGTCGCGCCGTTCGCGCTCGCGGCGGCCGCGGGGGCGTTCGCTGCTCCCGGCGAGGCGCCCGCGGGCGTGCGCGATGTCTGGCGGATCGGCGCCGGCATCGCGGCGACGCTGCCGCTGCTGGTGCTCGGCGGGATCGCCGTCGCCGTGCTCGGCGTGCTGCTGGCGCGCGCGCTCGGTCCGGTCCTGCTGGTGGTCGTGCCGGGGCCCGCGGCGCTCGTCGTCGTCGCCTGCGCGCGCGAGCAGCTGGCCGCGCGCGGGGTGCTGCGATGAGCGCCGTCGCGCACAGCGAGCTGCTGCTCGGGATCGACGTCGGCACCGCCTCCTCCAAGGGCGTGCTCGCGACCCCCGACGGCACCGTCGTGGCGACCTCGGAGCGGCCGCACCTCGTCTCGCGGCCGCGCCCGGGCTGGTTCGAGCACGACGCCGAAGAGGTCTGGTGGACCGACGTCGTCGCGCTCGCGCGCGAGCTGGGCGGGGTCGCGGGTCGCGCGCTGAGAGGGATCTGCGTCAGCGGCATCGGGCCGTGCGTCGTTCCCTGCGACGGCGCGCTCAGACCGCTGCGGCCGGCGATCCTCTACGGCGTCGACACGCGTGCGGAGGCCGAGGTCGCGGACCTGACCGACCGTTTCAGCGATGAGGCGATCCTCAGGCGCTGCGGCTCGCAGCTCTCCAGCCAGGCGCTCGGCCCGAAGCTGCTGTGGCTGTCGCGCAACGAGCGCGACGTGTGGGACCAGACGCGCGGCTGGTACATGGCCAGCTCGTTCGCGGTCGCGCGGCTGACCGGCGAGTACGTGCTCGACCACCACTCGGCGAGCCAGTGCGATCCGCTCTACGACCTCGAGGCCGCTGACTGGGCGCGCGACTGGGCGCCGGACGTCTGCCCCGGCGTCGAGCTGCCGCGGCTGGTGTGGCCGGGCGAGCAGGTCGGCACCGTCACCGCCGCGGCCGCCGCGCGCACCGGACTGCCCGAGGGGCTGCCGGTCGCCGCCGGCACGATCGACGCGTGGGCGGAGGCGTTCAGCGTCGGCGTCCGCAGACCGGGCGACCTGATGCTGATGTACGGCTCGACGATGTTCTTCGTCCAGGTCGCGGCGTCCTCGCCGCGCGCCGCCGGGCTGTGGTCGACCGCGGGCGTCGAACCGGGGGCGCCGACGCTCGCCGCCGGGATGTCGACGAGCGGCTCGCTGACCGACTGGCTGCGCTCGCTCTCCGGCACGCCGTTCGCCGCGCTCGCGCGCGAGGCGGCCGAGGTGCCCGCGGGCGCGCGCGGTCTGCTGGTGCTGCCGTACTTCGCCGGTGAGCGCTCACCCGTCTTCGACAACCACGCGCGCGGCGTCGTCGCCGGCCTCACGCTCGATCACGGCCGCGCCGAGCTGGCGCGCGCGATCTACGAGGCGATCGGCTACGGCGTGCGCCACAACCTGGAGGCGTTCGCCGCCGCCGGGGCGCCCGGCTCGCGCGTGATCGCCGTCGGCGGCGGGACCAAGAACCAGCTCTGGACGCAGGTCGTCTCGTCGATCGCCGGCGTCGCGCAGGAGGTGCCGCGCGTCACGACCGGCGCCGCCTACGGCGACGCGCTGCTGGCCGGGATCGCCGCCGGGATCGTGCCGGCGGAGACCGACTGGACCGTCGCCGACACGACCGTCGCGCCGGCTGCCGCCGACGCCGCCGTCTACGAGGAGCTGTACGCCGCCTACCTCGAGCTGTACCCCGCCACCGCGGGGATCGTCCACCGTCTCGCAGCGCTGCAGTCGCAGTCGTAGGAGAGCCCGATGTCCGCCATCACCCTGGAAGAGATCACGAAGCGCTACCCCGACGGGACGCTCGCGGTCGACTCGCTCAGCCTCGATCTCTCCGACGGCGAGTTCATGATCCTCGTCGGGCCGTCCGGCTGCGGCAAGTCGACCGCGCTGCGGATGGTCGCCGGCCTGGAGGAGATCAGCGACGGCGAGCTGCGGATCGGCGGCGAGCGCGTCAACGAGCTGCCGCCGAAGGGTCGCGACATCGCGATGGTCTTCCAGAACTACGCGCTCTACCCGCACATGTCGGTCGCGAGAAACATGGGCTTCGCGCTGAAGATGGCGAAGCTGTCGAAGGCTGAGATCGACCGGCGCGTGAGAGAGGCGGCCGAGATCCTCGACCTCTCCGAGCACCTCGAGCGGCGGCCCGGTCAGCTCTCCGGCGGTCAGCGCCAGCGCGTCGCGATGGGCCGCGCGATCGTGCGCGAGCCGCAGGCGTTCCTGATGGACGAGCCGCTGTCGAACCTCGACGCGAAGCTGCGCGTTCAGACGCGCGCCGAGATCGCGCGGATCCAGAAGCGCCTCGGCACGACGACGCTCTACGTCACGCACGACCAGACCGAGGCGATGACGCTCGGCGACCGCGTCGCGATCATGAAGTCGGGGGTGCTGCAGCAGGTCGGCTCCCCGCGCGACCTCTACGACACGCCGGTCAACGTCTTCGTCGCCGGCTTCATCGGCTCGCCGCCGATGAACCTGCTGCCGGGCGAGCTGATCGGCGACGGCAGCGTCGCCCGCACCGCGCTCGGCGAGCTGCCGCTGCCGCTGCCCGGCGGCGCGCGGCCGGCCGACGGCCGCGTGATCGTCGGCGTGCGCCCCGAGTCGTTCGTCGAGGGCGCGGCCGACGGCGACGCGGTCGCGCGCGGCGAGGAGATCGCCGTCGACGCGCCGGTCGAGCTGAGCGAGTCGCTCGGCTCCGACGTCTACCTGCACCTGCGGCTGCCGGGTGGGGAGGCGGTCAGCGAGCTGCTGATCGCGCGCCTCGGCGCCGCCTGCGCGCTCGCCCCCGGCGACCGCGCCCAGCTCCGCCTCCGCCCGGACGCCCTCCACGTCTTCGCCGCCGCCGACGGCCGCTCCCTGCGCGCGTAGCGCGCGCCGGTCGCCCCAGGACTGCAGGTCTACTACCGCCACGCAGTAGTAGACCTGCACTGTTCACGACACGAGCAGGCGGTGGAGCTCTTCCGCGGTGCGCCACGGCGCTCCGACGATGTCGCGCCACCGGTAGCGCACGACGCGCCAGCCGCCCGCGCGCAACGCGTCCTCCTTGCGCGCGTCCTTGCGCCGCGCGGCCGGCGTATCGTGGAAGCGGCTGTCCAGCTCCACGACGAGCCTCCGCTCTCGCCAGCAGGCATCGACTTCCCACCGCTCGATGTCGACGTTGTGTTCGGGAGGCGGCAACGAGTGGGAGGCGAGCAGTTCTTTGAAGCGGTGCTCCAGTTCGGAACGCAGCAACGCCGGTCCGGCGTGGGCGTCGAGCGCGGCGCGCAGGGCGGCGGGGCCGCGCCCGCACCGTCCCCGAAGACGTTCGAGGACGGCGTCGATCGCGCCGAGGTCGAGCACTCTGTGCACGTCGGCCTCGTTGACGAGGCGTGCGAGCTGGCGCGGCCCGAGCACGTCGGCGAGGTCGACCAGCGTGCGCGAGACGGTCGTGACGGGGATGCGGTGTCGAGTCGTCAGATCCTCGGGTGCCAGCGAGCGACGGGGATGGATTTCCAGCCAGTTCGTCGTCTTGCGCAGCTCTGTCGTCGTGACGAAGACGCGTCTGCCGCGCTCCGCGCGCAGGCCGTGCATCGCCGCGGCGCTGTAGTGGCTGAGGACCGCGCCGGGACCTGCGGCGAACACGCCAGCGAGCCACTCGCCCTGACGCGTGAGGTGTCGATGCCCGACGGCGTAGACGCCGCGGTGAAGTCTGATCAGCCGCCGCGCGTCGAGGCGAACGGCGAGCATCGAGGGAGTGATCCCGAGCCCGTCGAGCTGCCGGCGTGCCACAACACCATGCTGGCGATCTGCCAGACGAGCGATGGTCAGGTCCGGAGCAGTGCAGGTTGGCTGCGGTAAAGCCGCAGCAGAGTTGCGACGGTCGGCAGGCGGCGGCACGCTCCCAACCTTGCCGGCACAACTGCGGAATGTGGCGCGCGGGGTGTGACGATTCTGCGCAGGGGTGGCGGCGGTGCGCCCGAGGCGGGGCGAAGATGCCGCGAACGCGGCGCCGAGACGTGACTGCTAGTGGTAGCCCTCGGGCCAGTGGCCGTGCTCGTCGTAGTACTCGCGCGCCTTCTCCTCGCGCCAGCGCTCGTTGTTGCTCTTGATGCTGAGGCGGAAGAGGAGGTTGAGCATCAGCACGATCACGGCGGTGCCGATCAGCATCACGCCGAGGCCGCCCCATTTCTCCGCGCGCGTCTCCAGCAGCCAGATGCCGACCGCGGTCAGCACGACCGGCAGTCCGTAGCGGACGGCGGGGACGACGATCTTCATCACGCCGTCCAGGATCTCACGCCGGGGCGTCCTCGGTCAGCTCGTAGAGGTCGACCCCGAGCCGGCGGATCCGTTTCAGCGTCACGGCGCGCTCCAGGGCGCGGCCGAAATGGGAGTCGGCATGCCAGTAGTCGGCGCCCGCGAGCGTCGCGACGCGCTGCACGGGCATCACGCCGTAGCGGCGCAGGATATGCACGATCTCCTCGATCTCGGCATCCAGCCGAGCCGGGCGGGAGTCTGAAGACACGCGCGCGATCTTCCCCTGCCGCGCGCGCTGGCGCAAGGGCGCGCGCCGGACTCTCAGGATTGGACACGACCGCGCGCTTGACCTGATACCACTCAGCGCGTGTCACAGCGCACTGTTGAAGACGACGCCCTGCTCGACGCGACGCGCGCCTGCGTGCTGGCGGTCGGCGTGCGCCGCACGACGGTGACCGACGTCGCGCGGCGCGCCGGCGTCAGCCGCATGACGCTCTACCGCCGCTACCCGGATGTCACCTCGCTGATCCAGGCGCTGATGACACGCGAGTTCTCGGCGATCATCGAGGACGTCGACCGCGTCGCGGCGCAGCGCCCCGACACGCGCGCGAGGCTTGTCGAGGGCGCCGTCCTCGGCGCCGACAGGCTGACGCGCAACCCGCTCTTCCTGCGGATCGTCGACGTCGACCCGGAGCTGCTGCTGCCGTACGTCACGACGCGACTTGGCAGCTTCCAGCAGGCGGTCGTCGGCGCCTTCGAGGTGCAGGTGCGCGAGGGCGTGGAGGACGGCTCGATCGCCGCCTCCGACCCGGCGATCGTCGCGCGCTCGATCGAGCTGGCGCTGCGCGGCTTCGTGCTGCAGACGCTCGCCGACGGCGCGGAGGCGGCGCGCGAGCCGGAGCTGGCCGAGCTGCGAGGCATGCTCGACCGCTATCTCGCGCCGCGTTGAAACCGGTGCGACCGGCGCATCGGCGTTCGTAGCTCGCGTTCACCGCTTTCACCCAAGCGCTTCACCCACAAGTAACAGATAGGTGAAAACTGCCCGCGCTTAATGCGGCGCATGACTGTGATTCGTCGTCGAGACTTCCTCGTGGGCGGCGCCGCCGCCGCGGGCATCCTCGCGCTCGGCCCCTCCTTCTGGCGCACGGCGCTCGCCGCTCCCGCGACTGTCGGCGACGGTCCCTACGGCCCGCTGCAGCCGCCCGACGCCAACGGGCTGATGCTGCCGCCCGGCTTCAGATCGCGCGAGCTGGCGCGCGGCGGCCTGCCGGTCCCCGGGACCGACTACACCTGGCACATCGCCTCCGACGGTCAGGCGACCTTCGCGCAGCCGGACGGCAGCTGGGTGCTGGTCTCGAACTCCGAGACGGCCGCGGCCATCGGCGGCGGCGTCTCGGCGCTCCGCTTCGACACGCAGGGGAACGTCAGAAGCGCCTACCGCATCTGCGGGGGCACCTCCTCCAACTGCGCCGGCGGCCGCACGCCGTGGGGCACATGGCTGACCTGCGAGGAGTTCGGCGGCGGCCAGGTGTGGGAGTGCGACCCGCGCGGCGAGCAGGACGCGGTGATGCGCCCGGCGATGGGGACCTTCAACCACGAGGCGGTCGCCGTCGACCCCGTGCAGAAGCGCCTCTACCTGACCGAGGACGAGGGCGACGGCTGCTTCTACCGCTTCACCCCCGATGCCTATCCCGACCTCACCAGCGGCCTGCTCGAGGTCGCCGTCGTGAACGCGAGCAACCGCGTCAGCTGGCGCGCGGTCCCTGATCCGCTCGGTGTCGCCGGCGCGACGCGCAGACAGGTGAGAAGCGCGACCAAGTTCAACGGCGGCGAGGGGATCTGGTTCGACAGCGGCTTCGTCTATTTCACGACGAAGGGCGACAACACGCTGTGGTCCTACGACACCACGACCCGGACGCTGGAGAAGATCTACGACCCTGCCACCAGCGGCAACGGCGAGTTCCTCCGCGGCCCCGACAACCTCACCGTCGCGCGCTCCGGCGACGTCTTCGTCTGCGAGGACAACAGCCAGCCCGAGTTCGACATCGTGATGGTGACGCCAGAGCGCGTGATCGCGCCGTTCCTGCGCACGTCCGGAGCCAACGGCGAGATCCACAGAAAGTCCGAGTTCGCCGGCGTGATCTTCTCGCCCGATGGCGAGCGGATGTACTTCTCCTCCCAGCGCGGCCACGACGGCGCCGGCGTCGTCTACGAGGTGACGGGCCCCTTCCGTTCGGCGCCCGTGGATCCTGGCAGAGAGGATCCGGACAGAGAGGATCCCGGCAGAGATGGTGAGGGCGAGCCGCCGGTCGACGAGCAGCCGCCCGCGCCGCTGCCGCCGCAGGAGCGGCCGCCGCGCGTGCCGAACCCGCGCCCCGGCCAGCAGCCGCGGCCGCCGGCGACCGTCGAGGACGTCGACGCCCCGGGCCTGACGATCGCGGCGAGCGGCCGCCTGCCGCTTGCGACGCTGCGCAGAGCAGGCCTCGCCGTCACCGCCGACGTCGGCGAGGCGGCGACGCTGACCGTCGTCCTGCGCACCTCCGCGCTGGCGACGACGCCCGGCAAGCGCGGCTCCGAAGCGCGCCCGGTCGAGGTCGTGCTCGCGCGCGCGACGGTCACGGTCGCCGCCGGCAGACGCCAGCTGCGGCTGAAGCCGGCCGCGAAGGAGGCGAAGCGGATCGAGGCGGCGCTGAGAGCCGCCCGCCGCCGCGGCCGCCCTGCGCAGCTGCGCGCCCGCCTCTCGGTGCAGGCGAAGGACGCCGCCGGCAACGTCCGCATCGCCACCCGCGCCGTCACGATCAGCGACGCCGCGACCGTCTCGCGCGGAGGCAGACGCTGATGCCCGCCCGCGCCCCTCATCGCGCTCACCTCCCTCACGACAGGACGATCACCATGCGACGACTTCTCGCTCTGCTGGCGGCGACCGGCGCGCTCGTGCTCGCCTTCGCCGGCAGCGCCCTCGCGGCCTTCACGCCCGGCGCCGTCAGCTTCAGACCGGCGGGCGTGCTGCTGCAGCTGAGAGACGACGACCTCGCGGAGGACCTGTCGAGCTTTCCGTTGTCGTGGCCGGGGACGATCGACGCCGCCGGCAACCTCACCTTCCCTGGCGCCGGCTTCGGGCTGCCTGGCGTTCCGGTCGACGACATCGGCGCGGTCGTCACGATCGGCGCCGTGAGCGACATGACCGGCAGGCTCGACGAGACGACCGGCGAGGTGACGCTGACCGGTGACTTCCAGGTGATCCTCAGATTCGCGACGCCGGTCGTCGCGACCTGCACGATCCCGCTGCCCGGCTACCGCTTCACGACCGACGGCGTCGAGCTCGGCTCGCCAGCTGAGCCGCTGCCGCTCGCGGGTCAGGCGCGCGACTTGCTGAGCGGCTCGGCGACGATCGCCGCGGGCCTCGCGAACGCCGCGATCGCCGGCGGCGACTTCTGCACCGACGCCGGCCGCCTGCTGAACATCCCGGGCCCGCTGGGGCTCGGATTCCCCGGCAGGCTGAACCTGCCGGCCTCGCCGGTCAGAGCCGGCGAGCCGTTCCTGTTCGCGCCGAAGCCGAGCTTCCCGGCGCAGACTGCGCAGACGATCGGCGCCGCGCGCCCGGTCACCGTCACCAATCACGGAGACCAGCCGCTCGACGTCGAGGAGCTGTGGGTCGAGGGAACCAACGCCGACGACTTCCTGATCTCCAGCGAGAGCTGCACGCGCGGCACCGTCGCGGCGGGCGCCAGCTGCACCGTCTCGATCCGCTTCGCGCCGTCGGCGGCGAACGCGGTCGCGACCGCCACCCTGGTGCTGGAAGCGAACACCGATGCCGGCGTGCATCGCATCGGCGTCGCGGCGAGCAGCGGCGGTCTGCCGATCGGCGAGCCGGGCGAGCCCGGCTTCGACGGCGTCGACGGGCTCGACGGCGCGAACGGCAGAGACGGGGCCGACGGCGCCGACGGCGCCGCCGGCCCGCGCGGCGCGAGCGGGCCCGCCGGTCCCGCCGGCGCGGCCGGCTACAACGGCTACGACGGCTGGGACGGCGCGCCC